>CAYRVY010000184.1:0-4997 GCA_964427695.1 uncultured Flavobacteriaceae bacterium | reverse complement strand
TAAGAAAAGAATTTGAAAAACTCACAAAAAATAATTTTAATTTTTCTGAAATAAAAAGTTGGGCAATGAAAAATCTGACTATGGGAAGCATTGATGTAAATATAATGACAAAGGTTGATAAGGAAAATTATAAAAAAGGTGAAAAATTATCTGTTGAATATAATGATGCACATGCAGCTCTTAGAGGATTTGCAAATAGTAATTTAAAATCTTCGGTAGTGCTTTCTGCAGGAATGAACCCCAGACTATATACATATATGTCTCAATTCGATGATTTTTATCCTAATAATAATGGAGTAATTAAAAAGAAGATTATTCTTAAGGTCAGTGATTACAGATCAGCTCTAATACAAGGTAAGTTTTTAGCTAAAAAAGGGCTTTGGGTTTCAGAGTATAGAATAGAATCTGGGCTTAACTGTGGAGGTCATGCTTTTGCTACAGACGGCTATCTTTTAGGCCCTGTTTTAGCAGAGTTTAAAGAAAAACGAAATGAATTAAGAACATCTATTCAAGAAATATTAAATCAGTCACTTATTAGTCAAAATCGCATAATACCGAAAAAGCCACTACGAATAGAGTTTACAGCTCAAGGTGGTGTAGGAACAGAAGAAGAACACAACTTTTTAATGGATTACTATAATCTTGATTCAGTAGGTTGGGGAAGTCCCTTTTTATTAGTTCCGGAGGCAACTACTGTAGATGATAATACACTTGAGAAATTAGTAGCTGCTAAAGAAGAAGATTTGTATTTAAGTGATATTTCTCCGTTAGGTATTCCATTTAATAATCTTCGAGGTAACACAAAAGATTTAGAAAAAGAATTGAAAATTAATAAAGGAAGACCAGGTAGTTCTTGCCCTAAAAAGTTTGTGGCCTTAAATAAAGAGTTTAAAGAAACAGGTATTTGTACTGCCTCAAGAGAATATCAATATTTAAAATTAAAGGAACTTAATAAAGAAAATCTTTCTTCTATAGAATATAATAATAAGTACAATAAAATTATTGATAAAACCTGTACATGTGTTGGCTTGGGTACATCTGTATTATTAAAATATAATTTAGGCACTAAAATAGAAGGACAAGGTGTTTCAATTTGTCCTGGTCCTAATATGGCCTATTATTCTAAAGTTATGAGTTTAAAAGATATTACCAATCATATTTATGGAAGGTTTAATATGATCTCAAGGACCGATCGCCCAAATATGTTTATAAAAGAATTAAATATTTACATCGATTTTCTTAAAAACAAATTAGGGGAAACAAAAGGAGCTTTAGATAAAAAACAAGAAAAGTATTTTTCAACTTTTTCTGCTAATTTAAATGAAGGTATTTCTTATTATCATAAATTATTTGGCACTATTAAAGATACTTTTGAAGAAGCAAAATCTACTATCTTCAATGAATTAGAGCTTAGTAGAAGTAAATTACAACTCATTAGTGTTGAGATTGAAAATTGTGAAAAAATCTAATATATTTCTATGCTTTTAACTTTATAGAAATACTTTTGTGATGTTTTTAGTACGATTATTTTGTTAACAAACAGCTCTTTTGTTTTTCAATTTTAATGCGTACATCTACAGTTGTAATATTTTGAGGAGTTCCTATTAAAGGGTTCATGTCCATTTCTACTATTTCTGGAACGACTTCAACTAATGCAGAAACACGTTGAATAATCTCAACAAATTTTGTTTCGTTAACGCCTTCTTTCCCTCTTATTCCTTGTAAAAGTTTATAGCCTCTTAATGAAGTAATCATTCTTTCAATTTCAGGCTTAGACAGAGGACTTAATCCTATTGAAATGTCTTTTAGTATTTCAACAAAAACTCCACCCAAACCACAAACAATAGTATGATTAAATCCTTCCTCCTTTTTTACACCTATAAATAATTCTAAACCAGCTAACATGCGTTGTGCCAAAACTCCTGTAGCATTTTTAATGCACATTAAGGCATCAAAATTTTTAGCGACTTCATCTATTGAGCTTACATTTAAAATAACCCCTTTAACATCAGATTTATGTAGTGGTCCTATTACTTTCATAACAATAGGAAAGTTTTTTTTCTTGATTTTTGAAAGTAGTTTTTCTTTAGAATCTTCTACAATTTCTTTAACTCTGGGTATTTGGGCTGCATCTAGAAGAAGAGCTGTTTTCTTTGGACATAAATAGCCATTTGAAGCATTATCTATTATAGTTCTTATCTTTTTTGTATCAATAAAAGGTAAAATAATTTCTTCTGAAATTGGAAAAGGAGTTTTATAAACTTGAGCTAATGCTTTACCAAGAACAACTTCATCAGGGAAATTAATATTGCCTTTACTTAAAAATGAATTAATTTCTTTACGCGCATTAATTACTGATGGCAGTACAGGGAAAATAGGTTTTTTACAAATATTTAGCTTAGCATTTAACAGATTATAAACGTTTTCTACATCAAATAAACCTGGACTTCCAAAAACAACTATCATTGCATCAATAAAATCGAACTCATGTTCACAATAATCAATAATAATTCCTAATTGTTCAGCAGTACCAGTTGCAAGAAAATCTATTGGATTACTCACAGATGATCCGGGAAATAAAAAGAATTCAAGTTCTTGAGCTTTTTCGCCTTCAATAACAGGAGTATGTAAACCGCCTTTAGATAGTTCGTCTGCAAGCATTACAGCCGAACCACCAGCATGTGTAATTATGGCTATGTTTTTACCTTTGAGTTCTTTATAGTTAAAAATTGAAGCTACACTTAATAACTCTTCTCGGCTACTACAATACACAATCCCTGCTTTTTTAAATAAGGCTCTTACCGTTAAATCCGAACTGGCAATAGCTCCAGTATGCGATGTTGCAGCTCTGCTTCCATCTAATGTGCTTCCGGCTTTTATAGCTGCTATTTTTGCTCCTTTTTTAATTAATGAAGAAGCGTGTTTAAGTAGTTTTTTAGGATTGCTAATAGTTTCTAAATACAATAATTTTATTGGTGGATCAATAGATGCTTTATAATGGTCATCCATATATTCCAAAATATCTTCGATAGATGTTTGAGCACTATTCCCAACCGAGTAAATATTTGCAAACTTTATTCCTAAAGGAATACCAGATTCCATGATAAAAACTGCTGTAGCACCCGAACTGGAAATTAAGTCGCAACCTTCCTGACTGTATTTAGGTATTGGAGACGTAAATACACCTTTATAATTTTTATTAATAACTCCAATACAATTAGGACCAATTAAACACCCATTTACACTTTTAACAACAGTAACGATATCTTTTTCTATAGCTTTACCTGTTTTATTTGTTTCAGCAAAACCTGCCGAAATAATTATAAATGCTTTAGTCTTTTTTTGCTTTGCTAAAACAGTTATCACTTCTAAACAATACATAGCTGGAATTGCAAGTATTGCCAAATCAGTTTCAGGAATATCATTTACAGAAGAAAAACTAGAGATACCTTGTATTTTATTATATTTAGGATTAACAACATTTAGAACGCCTTGAAAGTTTCCATCGATGATGTTTTTTACTATTTTTCCTCCGGGTTTTCTTATATTATTAGATGCACCTATTATAACTATACTCTTAGGATTTATTAATTGTTTGTTTAGCATGTAAATAGTTTTTTCGTATGCAAAAGTATTTAAGTATTGTCACTTATTAAATGACATTCATCATATCAGGATTATCTAATTAAGAGAATATAAAATAGTATTGTATTTGTTTTTCTTATGTCTTTTTAAGAATTACAGGATGCTTTCTTTTTTTTACAAATACTATTTGAAGTTTAAAAAATGAGATTATTAACCATCGAGAATATTAAATTTTTTTAACGAGATTACTTTTCCTGTTTTTATTATTTCATCAGCAAATTGAGAAATAGTTTTATCCTTAAACTCGTCTAAGATTTTTTCTTTAAAATCGCTTACTATATAATGTACAGGGCAAGGGTTCTTGTCAGTACATTTCGATAAACCCAAAAAGCATTGATCGAATTTTTTAGTTCCTTCAATACTGATAATTATATCCCAAATAGTATTTTCTTTATTCTCATTACTTAAATAAAATCCACCACTTGGTCCTTTTGTAGAAGACACAAGTTTATCTTTTGTAAGTTGCTGTAATAATTTAGCTAAAAAAGGTTGTGGAGCTTCTAATTTATCTGCAATTTTTTTTATTCCTATTTTTTTAGATTCATTACTATATAATGCTAAATAAAGCACAGACCTTATAACATATTTATTAGCACTTGATAACATATTAAATAAATTTTAACCAAATATAACAAAAAAAGATATTTTAGTCTTTTAATTTAACCTAATGTGTCAAACTTTTTTCTAATTTTATTGCTTTAGGATGTAAAATATTATTTTCCAAATGAATGTGTTGGTGTAAATCTTGTTCAAATTCATCTAAAGCAGCATAAAGTGCTCTAAAAGTATTACAAGCTTCTTCTGGAGGTGTAAAATTATTACTTAATCTTGCTATTGTTTTAAAAACATCTCCAGCATTTTCATGCTCTTGCTCCATTATTTGTATTGGGTTGTTAACTGTTCCAAAAGGAGGTTGAGCTAATGCAGTACCTTCTTTTTCAGCTTTAACCAATTGCTTTATAAATGGAAAAAGAATAAGTTCTTCTTTTTTCATATGCGCAGTTAGTTCTTTAGCAACCTCTTTAAATAAATTGTTTATTTCTACAACTTCTTTGTAATGATGTCCATGAACCTTGGCAACCTTATTAGCATATTCTAATAATAGCTGGATGCTTTCTTCAACATAAGTATGATGAACATTTATAATATGATCTATTAGAAAACTCCAATCCCAACTATTATAATCTATAGTTTTATTAGACACTTCATCTATTGCTAAAAGTTCTTTTTCTAAAATTTTGTAATCTACATTGTTTTTAGCACATGCTTTTTCTATAGTAATGCCTCCACCGCAGCAAAAATCTATACCGTGTTTTTTAAAAACGTGAGCAGATTTTATATTTTTGGTTACA
>CAYRVY010000183.1:0-5005 GCA_964427695.1 uncultured Flavobacteriaceae bacterium | reverse complement strand
GTTAAGTGTAGTTGAAAAGCAGTATCTTTGCAAAAAAATTATTAATAAGTATGCAACATATTGAGTTAATGGCTCCTGCCGGAAATTTCGAATCGCTTCAAGCCGCTTTAGACAATGGAGCAGATTCGGTGTATTTTGGAGTTGAGCAATTAAACATGAGAGCAAGAGCATCTATTAATTTTACTTTAGATGATTTGCCAGAAATATCCAAACGCTGCAAATTAAAAAATGTTCGTACATATTTAACCTTAAATACTATTATTTACGACCATGACCTTTCTATTGTTAAAACACTAATAAACAAATCTAAAGAAGCAGATATAACAGCTGTTATTGCAATGGATCAAGCTGTTATTGCATCTGCTAGAGAAGTAGGTATGGAAATCCATATCTCTACACAAATAAACATAACCAACATTGAAACCGTTAAATTCTATGCCATGTTTGCTGATACTATGGTGTTGAGTAGAGAATTGAGTTTACGACAAGTAAAAATGATTACAGATCAAATTGAAAAACAACAAATAAAAGGACCTTCAGGAAAGCTTGTAGAAATTGAAATATTTGGTCATGGAGCACTTTGTATGGCTGTTTCTGGGAAGTGCTATATGAGTTTGCATTCGCATAATTCGTCAGCTAATCGAGGTGCATGTAAGCAAAATTGCAGAAAAAAATATACGGTTATCGATCAGGAAACAGGATTTGAAATGGAGTTAGATAACGAATATATTATGTCTCCAAAAGATTTATGTACAATCGATTTTTTAGATCAGGTTTCAGATGTTGGAATTAAAGTGTTAAAAATTGAAGGACGCGGCAGAGCTCCAGAGTATGTAGCAAAAGTAATTAAATGTTATCGCGAAGCAATAGATAGTGTAGCAAATGGCACTTATAATAAGGCAGAAGTTATTTCTTGGATGCAGGAGTTAGAAAAAGTATATAATCGTGGGTTTTGGGATGGCTATTATTTGGGACAAAAACTTGGCGAATGGAGTAAAGGCTCTGGCTCTCATGCTACTCAAAAGAAAGTTTATCTCGGAAAAGGAATGCACTTTTTCCCTAAAGCACAAATAGGTGAATTTAAAATTGAAGCTTACGACATTTCAATTGGCGACACAATTCTTATTACTGGACCAACAACAGGTGCCAAAGAAATGCAAGTAAAAGAAATGTTGGTTAATGACGAAAAACATACTAAAGGAATAAAAGGAGATTCCGTAACTATTCCGTTAGAATTTAGAATTCGCCCTTCCGATAAATTATACAAAATTGTTGAAAATAAAGTTGAGGCTTAATGGTTATTATTACATTGCAACGCGGTAAATGTATAGGTTGCAATTATTGTGTTGAGTTGGCTCCTAAACAGTTTCAAATGTCAAGAAAAGACGGAAAAGCAGTTTTGTTACATTCTAAAGAAAAAAAAGGGTTCTTTACCATAAAGTCTCAAGACGAATTTATTTTTGAAGACTGCGAAAAAGCATCAAAATCTTGCCCTGTTAAGATAATTAGTGTTAAGAACGTTTAATTAATCTAATAAGATTTTCTTTATAAGTACATTATTTATTATTGAATTTGTTTTCTTTGTTTTAAGTCTTTAGAATAATCTTATCTTTACAATTCGAAGTTTTTAACTTTGAATTGTAATTCACAAGATAGAGTGAATTACATGTTTTTTTAATCATCTTCTGAAAATGAAACGTTTTCAGAATCTATATATCTATTATTTTATGGCTTGTAACAGTTGTTCAACTGGTAAAGATGGTCAGCCTACTGGATGCAAAAACAATGGGACTTGTGGTACAGATAGCTGCAATAAATTAACCGTTTTCGATTGGCTATCTAATATGTCTCTTCCCAACGGAGAAGCTCCTTTTAATTGGATTGAAGTTCGTTTTAAAAACGGAAGAAAGCATTATTATAAAAACACCGAAAACTTATCGTTAAGTATTGGAGATGTGGTTGCTACACAAGCGCAAGCTGGACACGATGTAGGTATGGCAACACTTACAGGTGAGCTTGTACGAGTGCAAATGAAACGCAAAAAAATTGAAGAAGACAGTAATGAAGTATTAAAGATATATCGTAAAGCAACCCAAAAAGATATTGATATTTGGTCTGCAGCAAGAGATAAAGAAGAAGCAATGAAAGTGAGAGCTCGTCAATTTGCTATAGATCTCAAATTGCAAATGAAAATATCAGATATTGAATATCAAGGCGATGCAAGTAAAGCAACATTTTATTATACAGCAGAAGAACGTGTAGATTTTCGCGAACTTATAAAAGTATTTGCTAAAGAGTTTAGAACAAGAATTGAAATGAAACAAGTAGGATTTCGTCAAGAAGCTGCAAGACTTGGCGGAATTGGTTCTTGCGGTAGAGAATTGTGTTGTTCGACTTGGTTAACCGATTTTCGTTCGGTAAGTACTTCTTCAGCTAGATTTCAACAATTATCTTTAAATCCTCAAAAACTTGCTGGACAATGTGGAAAACTAAAATGCTGCTTAAATTATGAACTCGACACATACCTTGATGCGTTAAAAGACTTTCCTAAAACAGATATAAAACTACAAACTGAAAAAGGCATAGCTGTTTGCCAGAAAACGGATATTTTTAAAGGACATATGTGGTACGCTTATGAAGGCGAATGGATGAATTGGCATAAATTAACTACTGACCAAGCCAATGAAATAATTGATATAAATTCCAAAAATAAAAAAGTTGCAAGTCTTGAAGAATATGCCGAAGACCTCATAGAAGACACTAAAAACGATTTTGAAAACGTTGTAGGGCAAGACAGTTTAACACGATTCGATAGTCCAAGACGCAAAAAGAAACGTAGAAATTATAATAATAGAAATAAAAGAAAACCTCAAAACAATGCGAAATAATTTATGGTATCTTTTCATCTTCCTTATCTCAGGATTTTTCTCTTGCGATTCTAGTCAAGTTTTCGATGAATATAAAACTGTATCTGACAGTTGGCATAAAGATAATACCATAACATTTAATATTACTCCACCAGACACATTAAAGTCTTATAATTTGTTTATAAATATTAGGAACACTTCCGATTTTAAATATAGTAATTTATTTTTAGTTGTTGAAATGAATTTCCCTAATGGGAAAGCGATAAAAGACACACTCGAGTATATTATGGCAAAACCCAATGGAGAATTTTTAGGAACAGGATTTTCAGATATTAAAGAGAATAAGTTGTGGTATAAAGAAGGCATTGTGTTTGAAGAAAGCGGCGTTTATAAGGTAAATATACAACATGCAATGCGAGAAAACGGAAGCGTTAAAGGCATAGCAAATCTCGAAGGAATTACAGATGTTGGATTTAGAATAGAAAAAATAATTAACTAGTAATTTTTCTCTTTTGAAAATAGAAGATTCAACGAAACAATAATTTAAAAATCAACTCGAAAGAGTTAAAATGTCTGAAAGACAAAAGGGCTTATGACAGCAAAAAAGAAATCAAAAAAAGCATTAAATTTTTCAAAGTACATTCGTTGGTTTTGGGTTCTTTTTTCTGGTGGAATTTTAGCAATAATTTTAGTATTCTTACTCGCATCTTGGGGTGTATTTGGCGCAATGCCAACTTTTGAAGATTTAGAAAATCCAAAAAATAATCTCGCAAGTCAAATTATTTCTTCTGATGGCGAAATACTAGGAAAATTTTACTTTAATGATAACAGAACGCCTATCGAGTTTAAAGAGTTACCACAGCATTTGGTTGATGCCTTAATTGCAACTGAAGATGTACGTTATCATAAGCATGCTGGAATAGATACCAGAGGTACGATAAGAGCATTTGTCTTTTTAGGCAAAAGAGGAGGAGCCAGTACAATTTCTCAACAATTAGCACGTCAGTTATTTGTCGGAGTTAGATCAAGAAATAAACTTCAGGCTATTACACAAAAAATAAAAGAATGGGTAATCGCCACACGTTTAGAGCGTCAATATACCAAAGAAGAAATCATTGCAATGTATTTTAATATTTACGATTTTGGTAATAATGCAGACGGAATTCGTTCAGCAGCAAGCATTTATTTTGATAAAAAGTTAATGGACTTGGATGTAAAAGAGTCTGCTATGTTAGTTGGCATGTTTAAAAACTCTTCGTTATATAACCCAAGAGAGCATAGAAATCCTGAAGGCACAAAAAACAGAAGAAATGTAGCATTAAGTCAAATGGAAAGATATGGCTTCATTACTGAAGCAGTCAAAGATTCGCTTCAAAAATTAGATTTAGGATTACGTTACACACCACAATCTCATCGAGATGGTATGGCAACTTATTTCAGAGCCTATTTACAAGGGTTTATGAAGAAATGGGTTAATGATAAAGCAAATCGAAAACCCGATGGTTCAAAGTATAGCATTTATAGTGATGGTTTAAAAATTTATACTACTATAGATTCGCGTATGCAAAAATATGCTGAAGATGCTGTAGCTCAACACATGCCTAGATTACAAGCAGAATTTTTTAATCAAAATACTTCAAGACGAAACCCAACAGCTCCTTTTTTAGAGCTTACATATGGAGCGATTGACACTTTAATGAGACGCTCCATTAAACAATCGGAACGTTGGCGAAAAATGAAATATGACTTAAAAAAACCAGATGAAGAAATAAAAGCATCATTTTATAAACCAACAAAAATGACTGTGTTTTCATGGAGTGGAGAAATAGATACAATAATGACACCAATGGATTCTATGCGGTATTATAAATCGTTTTTACGCACAGGAATAATGTCTATGGAGCCACAAACAGGACATATAAAAGCTTGGGTTGGTGGCGTAAATTATAGGCATTTTCAGTACGATATGGTAAAGCAAGGAAAGCGCCAAATAGGCTCAACCTTTAAACCTTTTGTTTATGCAGCGGCTATAGATCAATTACACTTATCGCCTTGTGATACAATTCCAGATTCACCATTTTGCATCGAAAAAAATAAATATGGAAACCCAGAAGAATGGTGTCCCAAAAATTCAGGTG
>CAYRVY010000182.1:0-5008 GCA_964427695.1 uncultured Flavobacteriaceae bacterium | reverse complement strand
AAAAGCCTTCATTTATTATATAGAAATTCCCCAATATATTTTTATTTAATGCTATACAGTGGTTGTATAGCATAACTAACTAACTAATTTTTTTATTATGATTAAAAAATGTAATTTATTATTAATTATGGTTGCACTAGTTTTTGGAACTATGTTAACCGTAAATGCTCAAGACGATGCGTCGTCTTACGAAATGTGGGAAAGTATCATGCTTACTCCAGACAATACAAAACTTAAAGTTTTGGCAGACAATATGAGAAAGCACAATCAAACTTATCACAATGAAGGTGCTCACAAGTCGACGGTTTTCAATATTTCTACCGGACCAAATGCTGGTAAATTTGTATGGCAAATGGGTCCTTTAATGTTTTCTCATTTAGACAGTCGTCCATCTGCAGGTGGACATGATGAAGATTGGAGAGATAATGTGATGCCTTATATAAAAAAGATGCATACTGTTGAGTATTGGAGACAAGATGATAAACTATCAAATACAAGTATGCTAGATGGTAATAATTCAGAATATCCTATTCTTTACATAAGATATATTGAAGTCGCTAGAGGTCATGGCTATAGTGTAAATGGCTTATTAAAGCAAATAAGTGCAACTATTAAAGCTATGGATGGTGTTAACCCTTGGGGAGTTTATAATAACCAATTTAGACAAGGCTACGATATTGGAAGACATATGGCAACTGTAGGATTCAATAAAAACTGGGCTGAATTTGACGTTCAGAATAATTTTAAAGAAACTTTTGAAAAACTTCATGGCGATAATTCATGGAATGCTTTTCAGAGAGGGTTAGCCGATTCTTTCCGTAACACTTGGGATGAAATCTGGGTGTATAATAAACACATGAGTGGAGATTAATACTCTAAAAACTACCAACCACTCAAAAGCACAACTAAAAATTAGTTGTGCTTTTTTAATTTAATTTCAATTAGCTCTTCAATATCGTCTTGATGTTGTAATGCTAATTTTGTAAAATAAAAAAGACTTTTACATCTATCCAAATTATGGTTTTGGTAAGAGACCTTGTAATAAATATTTCCGTTAAGATAATCGGTTAGAGCTCGTAAGCCATGTATAAAAGACATAAGAGCTATTGCAATTGGTAACAATTCTATTTCTTTATTGGTTAAAAAGGAAGCATTTTTGTTTAAACCATCTATGAAAGTTTCAAATAAATTTTCATCAAAGGTAATTTTTGAGAGTTCTTTTTCGTCTTCATTGGCTGTATTAACAATTGTTCTTACAGCATCACCAAAGTCATAATGAAAATAGCCTTTCATAATAGTATCTAAATCTATTAAGCAAAGTGCTTTATTGGTTTTACTAAATAAAATGTTGTTCAATTTGGTATCGTTATGGCAAACACGTTGTGGTAATTTAGCTCTGTAAAAGTCATCAAACTTTGGAAGTGTTTTTATTGCATAATCAATTTCATTTTTAGCGCTTTCTTTTTTGGTTTCGGTAGTTTTGATTAGTGCATCATTAAATTCAGTTGTTCTAAATGGTAGATTGTTGAAATTTGGAATGGTGTCTGTAAAATCTTGAACAGATTCATCCTGTAATAAGTTGTGAAATTCACCTATGATGCGACCTGCTTCAAAAGCAATTTTAGGATTTGTAGTTGTGTTATAAGTTGTGCTACCATTAATAAAAGTCATTAAACGCCAATAGGTTTCATTGTGCTTGTAAAATGATTTTCCTTGAATAGTTTTTATAAGTGAAATAGTTTGATAGTCATCGGATTGTAATTTATTCAAAGCCATTTCAATATTTAGCATTAATGCCTCGACGTTTTTAAACACTTTTTGGTTTATATTCTGGAGTATGTATAAAGGTTTTTCTGACTTTAAAACCAAAAATGTGTCATTAATATATCCTGTAGTTAAAAGCCTAAAAGTTACTTCTTGAGTATCAATTTTAAAACAATTTAATATATGTTTTAAGTGTTGAGTCTCCATGTTAGGTTTTTAAGTTTATTTCCAGAGTGGAGTAGGATACTGCTTTTTATTTGTTAAGTCTTTTAGCGTAGTGACTGCTTCTTTTTTATCATCGTAATAGGTGACACCAAACCATGCACTATTAGATTCTATGACATTAATATTTATCAAACCATTTGTCATCATTTCTTGAGCGACGAAAGGCAAATAAATTTCGCTCTTTTCGAGATTTTCAGGATTCTTTAAAAAGTTGCTGAAATAGGTTTCAATATAATTGAATATAGATGTATTGCAAATCCAGAAATTCATAGAAACCATAGTATCTGGTTTTAGAGTTCTTCCAGAATCAGTATCTATAATTTTACCATTAATGGCTTCAATTTTGGTATGTTCTTCAATAGAAATTAATTGCTTGCCATCTACACTACATACACCACGAGAAACCGAACCAAAATCTGACAATGTATCTTTTAAACTATAACCAACAAGTGCATAAGTAGAATTAGAAGTGTTAGTATTAATAAAATTGGCAGCACCTTCAAAAGCGTGTTTTCCATAGTAATCATCGGCATTAATAATTACAAAATCAGAGTCAATTACATGTCGTGCAGACCAAACAGCATGTGCAGTTCCCCAAGGTTTCTCTCTGTTGCTGTCTATTTTAATGTTTGATGGAATATCATTTATATCTTGAACAACAACATCTAAAGCAATAGATTTTGGTACTCTACTAGAAAGGTAATTTTGTAAAAAATCTTTATTAGTTGCTTTTGTTACCAAAACAATATGCTTAAAACCATAATGAATAGCATCATAAATACTAAACTCCAATAAGAATTCTTGAGCAGGCCCAAGCTCGTCAAATTGTTTTAGTTTTCCATAACGACTGCCACTTCCCGCAGCCATAAGTAATAAGGTCATATCGTGTAATTTTAGATGTAAATATATAAGATTGGAATGAAAGATAAATACAAATGCCATTAAAAATAAATACAATTTATTTTCACTAAATTAAAAGAAATGCAAAAATAAAAAGAAGCTTAAAATGATTTTGAATAAATATTCTAATACAAATGTTGTATAAATTACTTAACTTTAAGGTTTATAACTAACTTAAAAACACTAATATGAAACATTTATTGACAATTTTATGCGTATCCTTTTTATTTATGGGTTGTCAACCAGCACCAGACAATTCAGCAAGCGAAGCTTTCGAGAAAAATTCAGAAACTGTATTATCTGTATTAGAAGGATTCCAGAATGAAAATCTAGATCATCAAGCCCATTATGCAGCCGATTATGTAGGTTTAGTTACTGGTTTTGGGGCTGATAAAGATTCTATTAATTTAGAAGAATCTATAGAAAGTGATAAACAAAACTGGAAAATGTTAGATTTTAAATTATTAAATGACCCGGTTAATTTGTTACCTGGAGTTAATGCTGAAACTAAAATGACAGATGGCTCGGTTCGTTATTATGGCGATTGGGAAGTTACACTTACAGCAACCGATTCTACTGAAGCGAGAACAGGTGTATTAAAAATCTATTCTTCTTTTGATTTTAATGAAGAAGGGAAGATAATATACGAGCAAGGATATGGTGATTTTACAGGTATTATAAGATATTTAATGGCTACTGACGATGATGATTAAACAGAATAACAAGTTTAACTTTAGTAGTAAAGCATTTAAAGCCTTCATAATTTTATGAGGGCTTTTTTTGTAATTAAAAAAGCTACAAAATTAACTGTTTACAGCTTTTAAACAACATGATAAACCTCTTCAAAAGGCACTCTAAAACGAGAACCGTAAACGCCTTTTTCTTCTCTTATTCCGCAACCAATAATCATATTGATTTCGGCACTTCTTGGAAGCTTAAGAATTTTTTTAACTCGTAATGTGTCACTGCCTTCCATTGGGCAGGTATCGTAACTAATTGCTGCCATACTTAGCATAAAATTTTGAGCAGCTAAACCAGCGCTTTTATGAGCTACAATACGCATATCACTATTTCTTACCTCACGATAAATAGGACGAAACAAACCAACAATTTGAAAAACTACATATTTTAGCAGCCCAAGTATTCCAAAAAACTCGATATAAGCTGTAGGAATTATTTTTTTGTAATAATTAGACATCAAACTTTTTCTTTTCTCTTCACGCTCTGTAAGATTAGGTTTGTTAAACACTTGATTGATAAAATTTAAGTTGGCTTTTGCACGTTTACGCCAAAAATCTTTTCTAACAACAACTATAACCAATTGCTGTGCAGTTTTTGCTGCATTTTGATTAAAACAAGCAACAGATAAACGCTTTAATATTTCTTTATTTGTTATATGATAAAATTCCCAAAGTTGTAAATTGCTACTATTTGGAGCTAAAGTTGCATTTTCAAGACACTGTTTTACTTTTTCTGGATCAATTGGCGTGTCTTTATAAACCCTAACTGAACGTCTGTATGCAATAGCTTCCGAAACTGTTTTTTCCATATATTTTATTTTTTTATAAATGATAGATTAATTATACCAACCTTTTATTCCTAAAAGCTATTCCAGAACCACTTTTAAGGTAACGTTCAAAATCGTATGCTTTCTGTTTATTAATAAAAAGGGATAAGTGAACTAATTCAAAAGGCAATCTGCTTTTAGTATAATGAACTTCTTTTCTATTATGAGCTTTCAATCTTGATTCAATTTTTGAAGTAAAACCAGTATAATAAGTTTTATCATTACACTTTAGAATGTAAACTGCATAAGGAAGTTCCATAGTTAGATGTTTTGATATTTAAAATTTAAAGATAGAATAAAATTGAGAAGTGGACTTGTCCACCGAAGCTCTCCGAAAATCAATAATACAACATATCTTTATTTAGAACAAGTTGATTAAAGTAAAAAAAGCTCTCCTATGCACAAGGCTTCGGAGAGCGAAGGTGGAGTCGGAGGGAATCGAACCCTCGTCCAAACAAGCTACCAAAAGGCTTTCTACACGTTTAGTTTTTAATTGGTTTTCGATTATAAGCTGATTAAAAACAATCCACTTATAACTTAGCTTCTTAAGTT
>CAYRVY010000181.1:0-5030 GCA_964427695.1 uncultured Flavobacteriaceae bacterium | reverse complement strand
CAGCATATTATTTTTGTAATTGTTTTAAATATTCACCTACTATTTTATAATCATCAAAATCTGTTCGATTACTATTTACTTCTTGATAAGTTTCATGCCCTTTACCAGCAATTAAAATAATATCGTTTGGCTTTGCTAACTGACAAGCGGTTTTTATAGCTTGTTTTCTATCAACTATAGAAATGGTTTTCTTGAAATTTTGAGGCTCTACTCCTATTTCCATCTCGGCAATAATTTTTTCTGGTACTTCCGAACGCGGATTATCGCTCGTGAAAATAACTTTTGTGCTTAATACAGAAGCAATATGAGCCATTTTAGGTCTTTTGGTTTTATCTCTATCTCCACCACAGCCTATAACTGTGATTAGGTCTTCATTTTTTGTTCGAATACTATTTATCGTTTCCAATACATTTTTTAAAGCATCTGGTGTATGTGCATAATCTACAATAGCAGTAATGTTTTCTTCAGAAACCAAATATTGAAACCTTCCACTAACATTTTCTAACTCGCTCAATAATCGAAGTATTTCGTCTTTTTCTAAACCCAACAAATCTGCTGTACCATAAATAGCGAGTAAATTGTATGCATTGAAATTTCCTATGAGTTTGGTCCAAACTTCATTATCATTAATTTTAAGCAGTAATCCCCTAAATTGATTTTCGAGTATTTGTGCTCTATAATCAGCATAATTTTTTAAAGCATAAGTGTGTATTTTTGCTGCTGTATTTTGCATCATAATCAACCCATTTTTGTCATCAATATTTATTAATGTAAATGCTGATTTTGGTAACTTATCGAAGAATGATTTTTTAACATCACGATATTCGGCAAAAGTGTTATGATAATCTAAATGGTCGTGAGAAATATTAGTAAATATTCCACCTGCAAATTGTAATCCTTCAATTCGACTTTGATGAATACCATGAGAGCTTACTTCCATAAAGCAAAACTCAACACCTACAGTATTCATTTCGGCTAAAAACTTATTAATTGATAAAGAATCTGGAGTTGTGTGTGTAGTATCATATTCTTTATCATTCACATATATTTTTAATGTAGATAATAATCCAACCTTAAACCCAGCTTTTTTAAATAATTGATATAATAATGTTGCAACTGTTGTTTTTCCATTTGTACCAGTTATACCTATAAGTTTTAAATTTGCGGAAGGAACTCCATAAAAATTAGAAGCCATTATCGCTAAAGCTTTTTTTGTACTATCAACCTCAACATAAGTGACATTATTAATAATTTTGTTTGGAATTTTTTCGCAAATAATTGCTATAGCACCTTGACTAATTGCAATATCTATATAATCATGCCCATCAGATTCTAAACCTTTAATAGCAACAAACGTATCATTGGTAATTAGTCTTCGAGAATCGAATTGAAGCTCGTTTATAGTTATACCAGTACTGCCAACAACAGCATTTATAGTGACCCTATACAATATGTTTTTTAACTCTGTCACGATAATTCTAATACAACAAGTTGATTTTTTTTTATTTTTACTCCTTTGGCAACCGATTGTTTTTTTACTTTCCCACTCCCAACAAGTTTTACTTTCATTCCCATATTTTCAAGCAATGTAATAGCATCCATTGCTGGCATTCCTTCTACATTAGGCATTATTGTTTTATATTTTTGTGCAGTTAGATAGTAAGCTTCATAACTTTGTTTTACAATGGTGTGCTTTTCATCTAAATCTTCAACTGTATCAATAATTGGAGTGTCTGTATAAATCTTTTGCGCAATTTTCTTAAATACAGGAGCAGCAACTACACTACCATAATACCCTTTTTTGTAATCTGGTTTATGAATAACCACGATACAAGAGTACTTCGGATTTTCTGCTGGGAAATAACCAACAAAAGATGAAATATATCGATTAGATTCTATCCAATATTCGGTTTGGCAGGTTCCTGTTTTTCCAGCCATTGAAAAAATTGGTGAATAAATATTATGCGCTGTTCCATGCTTTTTTTCTACAACATTCTTCATCATTTGTTGTACTTTCCTTGCTGTTTCCACTGTACAAACCGATGGATTTATAACTTGTTTCTCGAAAGGAACAATGGTTCTATTAAATTCTTTTACAGCTCTTATAAAACGAGGTTTTACCATTTCGCCATCGTTAGCTATCGCATTATAAAATGTTAAGATTTGTAAAGGAGTTAGGGAAACACCATAACCAAATGCCATCCAGGGTAAATCTAAACCGTCCCATTCTTTTTTGTCTTTTGGGTGAGGAATAAATGGAACACCTTCACCAATAATTGGCAAATCGAGTTTATTATTTAACCCCATTTTATAAAGCCTATCAACAAATTTTGATGGATTATTTTTATAACTGTTGGTTATGAGTTTTACTAATCCAGTATTTGAAGACAGCTCAAATGCTTCTGAAGCAGATATTTTACCAAAACCTCCACGTTTAGAATCCCTTACTTTACGACCATAAAATGAGAGCACGCCATTTTCGGTATCTACAACATCACTTGTATCTATAACCTTATCTTCAAGTGCAGCAACCATAGCCATTAGTTTAAATGTAGATCCTGGCTCATGAGATTCACCAACTGCATAATTCAATCGTTCGTAGTAAGTGCCTTTAGATGTTCGGCCAAGATTTGAAATTGCTTTAATTTCGCCTGTTTTAGTTTCCATTACAATCACACTTCCATGGTCTGCTTTATAATATTCAAGCTGTTCTAAAAGTGCATGATGCGCTATGTCTTGAATATTGACATCTATTGTAGTATATATATCATATCCATCTTGTGGCTCAACTTGATTAAAATCCTGAATAGGTTTCCATTGTCCTTTACCTATTTTTTGTTTTAAGCGTCTTCCATCTGTTCCTCTTAAATATTTTACACCAAATGCACCATCTATTCCTGGTCGAGTTACATTACCATCTTCATCAATTCTTTCGTAACCAATCGTGCGTTGGGCAATTCCTCCCATTGGATATTCGCGTTTAGTGGTTTGCTCTACAATTAATCCTCCGCTAAAAGCTCCCAATTCTAATAATGGAAAGTTTCTAAACTTTAAATAATCTGAATAACTAAGATTTCTTGCTAATAAATAATATCTGTTTTTATTAGCTCTTGCCTTTCTAATGTTTTGTTGGTAATATGCTGAAGGCTTTCCGTGAAATTTAGATAAAGCATCACATAATGGTTTTAAATACTTTTCAAAATTCTTATTTGAAGGTGTTATAGCATCAATCCTAATATCATATTTTGGAACAGAAGTCGCCAACAAGTTTCCATCTGCCGAATATACATTTCCTCTATTAGCAGGAATAACAACATTTTTTACAGTTCTCTTTTCAGCTAAATCTCTATATTGATTTCCCTGTATAAACTGAATATCAACCAACTTATAAACCACGAGAAGTGAGAAGATAAACATACATCCTGACACAAAATACAATCGGTTTAATATGCTTTTCTCGTTTACTGCCAATTTCGAGTTTTTAATATTGTGGTTTTACTCTTATTTTTTTTGGTGGTATCTCTGATGGATACAAACCTCTATCTTCTAATTTTCTTACTATCGAAGACTCCATTTTAAGTTTCATTAATTTAGACCGTCCATCTACAAAAGCTGAACGCAATTCTTTAACTTCTTCGTTTAATTTTGCAATCTCATACACTTTTTTATCTGCACTATGTGAACTTGCTATCATAATTATTGCGAGAAATGATAAAAAAAGAATAATTCTCCAATTCTTAAACGAGTCTTCGCTTATTAAAAATTTGCCTCTTAAAATGCTGTTTATACTCTTTTTCATTCCTCTCTGTCTCTTCGAGACATTTGACTCAAAAAGTCAAATTTTATATTATTGTTTCGTCTAATCTTCGATTTCTCCAAAGGAGAGAGTTTAATTATTATAGTTTTTCGGCTATTCTTAATTTTGCACTTCTTGCCCTATTATTTAATTTTATTTCGTTTTGGCTTGGAATAATTAATTTTCCTATCTTTTTTAATGGGACACTAAAATTGCCAAATATGTCCTTTTCTGGCTCACCTTCAAACATTCCGCTTCTTATAAATCGTTTTACTAACCTGTCTTCTAAAGAGTGATAGGATATAAAACTTAATCTTCCTCCTTGTTTTAATATATCTGGAGTTTGAAGTAAAAACTCTTTTAAAACTTCAATCTCTTGATTTACTTCAATTCTTATAGCTTGGTAGATTTGGGCCAAAATTTTGTTTTTACGATACTCTGTAAGATATTTTTTTAACACGTTCTTTAACTGCTCTGTTGTTTTTATCTCTCCATGTTTTCTTTCTGCAATTATTGTTCTTGCTAATGCTGCTGCATTTCTCAATTCGCCATATTGCCAAAACACTTGTCTTAATTGATTCTCGTCGTATTGATTAACTACAGTGTGTGCCGACAAAAGTTCTTGCTGATTCATTCTCATATCGAGATTTGCCTCAAATCGTGTAGAAAATCCACGTTCTGCTACATCAAATTGGTGCGATGACACTCCAAAATCTGCAAGAATACCGTCTATTAACTTTATACCATGAAACCTTAAGAAACGTTTTACATGTCTAAAATTTTCATTTATTAGTGTAAACCTGTTATCATCAATTTTATTTAAAAGAGCGTCTTGATCTTGATCGAATGCTATTAATCTTCCTTTACCTCCAAGCCGTTTTAATATTTCTCGGCTATGTCCTCCACCTCCAAAAGTGACATCAACATAAACACCATCTTCTTTGATGTTTAAACCACCTACTGTTTCCTTTAACAATACTGGATTATGATACTCAATCTGTTTCATCATCTTGTCCCATTACCTCTTCAGCTAAATTTGCAAAATCTATTGCTGCATCGTCTATAACTTTTTCATAACTATCCTTATCCCAAATTTCTATTATATTAATAGCCGAAGACACTACTATTTCTTTAGTGATTCCTGCAAAAGCAATTAAGTCTTTTGGAACAAGTAAACGCCCAGAAGCATCCAACTCGATAAATTTAACTCCAGCTGTAAAACGACGAATAAAAT
>CAYRVY010000180.1:0-5043 GCA_964427695.1 uncultured Flavobacteriaceae bacterium | reverse complement strand
TATGGCAAAAAAAGGTGTACACATTAAACTAAACGAAGTAAAAAAAGGTGATTTGCTATTCTTTAAAACAAATAAGAAAGGAAAAGGAATTAACCATGTTGGTTTAGTTGTAACTCTAAAGAGAGGTTTTATAGAGTTTATACATTCTACAACAAGTAAAGGGGTAATCACTTCTTCTCTAACTGAACAGTATTGGAAAGCTGCTTTTATAGAAGCAAGACGAGTGTTGTAAGATATTTATTATCTTATACCAATTTAACCATAAAATGTCGCATATAAATTGTTTCTTTTTTGCTTGTATGTCGTTAAAAAATAAAACCGTAACTACACTATGATTATAATTTTTTGCCTATTCCAAACAAAAAAATAATTCAATTTCTTTACACGACATTTTATAATTAAATTGGTATTACATATATGAAGTTGCTTAACTTTACCATAATCAAGCTTACATTTTGTCTTATTATAGGCATTATTATTGGTTTCAACTTCAATATTAAATTACATTTTAGCTTTTTAATTAGTATTATACTTTTAACAAGTTTAGGCTTAGGTATCTTTCTTTCAAAAAAGAATTACAAAAAATATTTTTGGATTGGGTTATTAGTTTTTACAACAACCATGAGCATTGGTGTTTTAACTTTAAATATTAATAATCAGCTTAATTTTAAAGACCACTATTCTAAAAAAGATGTCGTAATTATTGATACTGTTTATTCTATCAATTTTAGAATAAGGGAGGTTTTAAAACCCAGTTTGTACCATGACAAATACATTATAGATGTTCTCGAACTAAATACTGAAACTCTTTCAGGTAAGTTATTACTCAATGTTGAAAAAGATTCAACCACAGCTAATTTAAAAGTAGATGACATTCTTATAACAACTTCTTACTTTCAGACAATTAATTCGCCACTAAATCCACATCAATTTAATTACAAAAGTTATTTGCAGAAGAAGCATATATACCATCAATTATATATTACCAATACCAAATTATTAAAAATCAGCACTCAAAAACACACGCTTTTTGGATATGCATCACAACTACGAGAACGTATTAATAAAAACCTAAAACAGTCTAATCTTAAAGAAGATGAACTTGCTATAATTAATGCTTTATTACTTGGGCAACGTCAAGATATATCTAAAGATATTTACGACAGCTATTCGCAAGCTGGAGTGATTCATATTCTTGCAGTTTCTGGATTACACGTTGGGATTATTTTGCTTTTATTACATTTTTTATTTAAACCCATTGAACGGTTTAAACATGGAAAAGTCATCAAAATTTTACTCATTGTAGTTCTTCTTTGGAGTTTTGCCATAATAGCAGGATTATCGGCTTCGGTAACTCGAGCTGTAACTATGTTTAGCATTGTTGCTATTGGTATGAACTTAAAACGACCTACAAATATTTATAATACTTTGGCAATTTCAATGTTTGTTATATTGCTTTTTAAACCTTTATTTTTATTAGATGTTGGTTTTCAATTAAGCTATCTCGCAGTTTTTGCTATAGTAACTATTCAACCTATACTTTATAAACTTTGGAAACCAAAGCTTAAAATCATTGATTATTTCTGGCAAATTTTCACAGTAACTCTCGCAGCTCAATTTGGTGTAATTCCGGTTAGCTTATATTATTTTCATCAATTTCCAGGTTTGTTTTTTATATCTAATTTGGTAATAATTCCTTTTTTAGGATTCATTTTAGGTTTCGGAATTTTAGTTATTATTTTATCTTTATTAAATATCCTTCCATCACTATTAGCTAATCTTTACGGAAATATTATAAGCCTGATGAATGATTTTGTAGCTTGGATTTCGCAACAAGAACAATTTTTATTCAAAAATATTCCTTTCGGAATAGTAGAAGTTATTGTTTCTTATATACTTATTGTTGCTGCTGTAAATCTTTATAAAAAAAGAAATTACAGAAGTGCAATGCTTTTATTAATTTCGATTGTATGTATTCAAAGTACATTTATGTATAATAAATACCAAGCGACAACAAATGAGTTTATTGTATTCCACAAAAGCAGATATAGTATTATTGGTATGAAGCAAAATAACAAACTCAAAATACATCATAATTTAGATATGATTTCACTAGAGAATACTAGTATTATTACAAATTTTAGAGTAGGTGAACGTATCGTTGAAACTAAAACAGACAGCCTACAATCAATCTATTTATTAAATAATAAAAGTTTTTTAGTGGTAGATAGTTTGAGCGTTTATGATATAAAATCTTTTAAAGCTGATATTGTATTATTACGAAACTCACCCAAGATTAACCTTAAACGATTAATAGACAGTTTACAGCCAGAACTGATTATTAGTGATGGTAGTAATTTTAAAAGTTACCAAGAACGATGGTCTAAAACTTGTGAAGCACAAAAAATCCCTTTTCACCAAACTGGTAAAAACGGAGCTTATGTATATTCTTATTAAATGTTTTATTACTGAAACTCTGGCTTAAATGCTGTATAATATTCGTTAAAAGCCTCTTGAGTTTTTAAATCCTTATGTTCATCTTTTTTAAACATTTTTAAATACAACTCTAATTGTTGTGGTGTTTTAAAACCAATAACTGGTGTAATAAGTTCTCTGTTTTCTCCTAAAAACACAATAGTTGGATACGATCTAATTTTAAAATAACTAGCTAATTGATGTTGTGCATTACGTTTGTTAGCTTTTGCAGGGTCGTAATTAGGATTTGTAAATGTTCTTTCATTAAATGTAATTACATCATTACCCTCAGCATTAAACTTTACAGCATAAAAATATTTATTCACATAATCTGCGACGTCTTTATTTTGAAATGTTCTTTTATCAAGTAATTTACAAGGTCCACACCAATTGGTATATGCATCCATCATTATTTTTTTTGGATTTTTCTTTTGAAGTTCAACAGCCTCTTCAAGTGTAACCCAATTAATTTTTTGAGCAGTAACATTAACTGAAGCTAATATTACAAATGCTATAATTATTTTGAATTTATTCATATTTAATGTTGTAGCAAAATTCGTTCCGAACTTACAAAAAATCCTTCAAGTGCAATTCAATTTGCTTTTATTTTAACATTATATTCGATTATCTGACACCATGCATGAGTTTTTTAAGTACAGGGTTTAAGAAAATTGAAATTAATCCTACTCCAATCGGAATAAGGGTAAATATTAAAAAGAATGTACTTAATGAATGTTCTTCAGTTATTTTATCAATCATTCCTCCCATTGTTCCAGCGGCTTTTTGACCAATTGCTATAGCTAAAAACCACATGCCAAACATAAAACCAATCATTCGTCCTGGCACTAACTTACTCAAATAAGATAGTCCAACAGGCGACAAACACAATTCTCCCATGGTATGAAATAAGTAAGCTATTATTAAAAATATCATACTTACAGAAGCTGTTTTTGCACCTTGTGGAATGCCTAATGTACCGAAAACCAATATAGAAAATCCTAGTCCTAACAAAATTAAGCCTAAACCATATTTCATAGCAGCACTTGGGTTATATTTACTTTCCCACCATTTAGAAAAGAATGGTGCCATTGTAATTATAAAGAATGAATTTAATATACCAAACCACGAAGCTCCAACTTCAGTAGTATCTTTACTAAATTCGTTATTAATTTTGTAGTAAACAATATACCAAAGAAAAACAAAAGTTAATCCTAATACAATATTAGAATATGGAATTTTAGAATAGGTCTTTTTAAATAACAAATACAACACCCAAGTAATAATAACTAATGGAACTACTGTTAAAATTAAATCTATAATCTTAAAAATCAAAGCTGAATTTCCAGTTAGTGATCGTTCGGTATAATCCCTTGCAAACAATGTCATAGAACCTAAAGATTGTTCAAAAGCTGCAAAGAAAAAAACAGTAAATAACCCAAAAATTGATACTGCAATAATTTTGTCTCTAACAATTTTTGTATATCTAGATATTCTTGTTGTTATTAAAAATAAAAATAATGCTAAAGCCATTAAAACCGTAGCATTAGAGCCATCAAGATTTCCAATTTTAAAATTTAATAGATTAATGCTGGCTATTTTTGACAAAGGGTCGTTAAATAAATATAATACACCTCCAATTGATGAAAGGATAATTAAGATTTTGTCAACTGATGTAAATGGATTCAATTTTTCTTTAACAGTGTCATCTTTAATTTCAGCTGGGTTTTCTTCATTAATATTTTGAGATAATTCAACCTTATAAATTTTGGATGGTCTTTCTCCAATACTTCCAAATAAATCCTTTGCTAACCAAAACTGTAACATACCTAAAAACATAAAAATACCTGCAAGACCAAAGCCGTAACTCCAACCTATATTTTCGGCTAAGTAGCCACATAACATCATTCCGAAAAATGCTCCAGCATTAACTCCCATATAAAAAATGGTATAAGCTCCATCCTTTTTAGACTCCTTGCCTTTATACATTTCCGAAATCATTGAAGTAATATTTGGTTTAAAAAACCCTGTTCCAATAACGAGCAAACCAAGTCCAATATATAAAGATCCCGTTGTTTCAAAAACCATTGATAAGTGACCTAGCATCATAATAAAACAACCTATAATTACTGCCCATTTATAACCAGTAATCTTATCGGCAATATAACCACCAACAATAGGTGTTAGATATAATAAAGAAGAATAAGTTCCTATTAACGCTAAAGCGTTTTCTCGAGACCAGTCCCAACCAGGGTTATCGCTTAAAAAAGGAGCTGTTAAAAATAGTACCAATAGTATTTTCATTCCGTAGAATGAAAAACGCTCCCACATTTCGGTAAAAAAGAGCATAAACAATCCTGCTGGATGTCCTATAACTTTATCTTTAAAGAGATTTTCTACATTTGTATTCATAAAAAATAAATTGAGTATTTATAAAAGAAAACCTCACAGGGTTTAAAAACCTGTGAGGTCTATTAAATTATTGTTTATCTGCTAGTTCATAACCTTCGGCTTCGTCATAATGCATCATTTGTTCATTATCTTCAGCTCCATGCGTTAATCGTTTTAATG
>CAYRVY010000179.1:0-5045 GCA_964427695.1 uncultured Flavobacteriaceae bacterium | reverse complement strand
TGATGCGTCTTGAACTTCGAACCATCCATTTTTAAAAGCTTCAGTAATAAATACATTTGAGCGTTCTTTTAATTTTAAAGCATCGGGATGATTTGGAAGAAATTCGGTTTCAATATCTTCTGACTGTAATTTTAATTGTAAATCCTTCTTATTCGTTTTTAAAGTATTTACTCTTAAAATAACGTCGGCTTGTTTATTTAATGCTGCAATTTCTTTGGTCCAGTTTTCTTTGCCAAGTTCTTTAACACCAATTTCGTCCATCCAATCTGGAATTGACTCTCTAAATTTTCTGATTTTAGACAACTCATCAAATTTGCCTTTTATTTTTCGGGTAGGTGTGTTTTCGAAGTATTTCCAGTCAGGTAATTTTATGCCTTTTAGCGTTGACCAAACAGCAAATAATCGCCACATATCATCTCTGCTAAAAGGTTCTTTTACGTTTGCAATTTCGGCATATAAACGTTTCCAACGTACAATATCGTAAGTGGTTTCGGCTACAAAACCTCTGTCGCGACTTCCCCAACGTTTATCTCTTTTTAAGAGTTGTTGTATCACTTTATCGGCATACTCTTCTTCATTAAAGATTAGTAGTAATCCATCAATAATGGCAAAGCATAAATTTCTGTGTAAACGCATAAAATTAGTCATCAGTGTTCAGTAGCAGTTTAAAAAACATATAGATTTATTGTGTAGTCGTCAACTGTTCTGAACAAAAATTAGTTTGCAAAGATAGTTAAAAGCGACTAATACACGAATGTTTTTTTGTAATGATAATTGAAGAGTTGTTTGTTATAAAGTTGAAGATAAATGAAAACATCTATAAAGGAGAAATGTCAAAAATAAAATTCCAATAAAAAAATCACAAACTCCAAATTTCATGTTTTGGAATTTGGAGTTTTAATTTTATGATTTAAACCATTAAGGTTTGTTTTTGTTCATTCTTTTCAGTCTCATATTTTTTATTCTTTCGAGCATTTTTCGATTAAATTCTTCTTCGGTGACTTTGAGTAAAATTACTTTTTGTGCTGATATTACTTTGCGCAATTTTAGTATAAGCTGTATTTTTTCGTCAAAAAGTTTATTTTCGGCTTTAATAAGTCTATCTAAAAGTTCATTGGCTTTGGCATCGGATAAAGCACCTTTATGTTGTCTTATTTCTTGACGTATTTTATTTACTTCTTCTCGTTTAATTTTAGAAGTGTTCTTGTTATAGGTATTATAAATAGGCCAAAATTTTTGTGCTTCGGCTTCGGTTAGATTGAGCCTTTCTGTAATAAATGCAATTTTAAGGGTTTTAATTTTGCTGTTGTTAGGCTGTGCAAAACTACTTGCCGTAATAAGAAAAATGGATACGTATAGTATTATTGTCTTCATTTACATAATTTATTATTCAATGATTATTTCTTCAATATCTAAATTATTTATAAGATAATTTTCTAATGCTTCATCTGTAATATTCTCTTGCAAAAAATCTATTTCTAAAAAATGGTCTTCCGAAAGTAAAGCTACTAATTCGTATGAATCGATGCCTTCATCAATAATATAGTTCTCTACAGTTTGTAGATCTAAAGAATCGAAAGTTACTTCTTCATCAATAGTAAACAAATTAAAAAGCAACAGAACTGCTGCAGCAATACTTGATGCATACAATACGTTTCTCTTGTTAAACAACGGAATGACTTTAGATGCATTTTTAGTTTCAATTTTATTAGTGATAACATCTTCCAGAGTATCGAAATAATTGCTAGGTGTTTTAAAACCTGCTTCTTTTACTTGGTTGAGACCGTTTTCTTGCTGTATGGCATTCATTATCTTATCCTCAACACTATTGAAGTAACTATCAGGTGTTTTAAAGCCTGTTTTTTTTATGTGATTTAAATTTGTTTTCATTTCTAATTGTTAGACACAATTTCGTTTAAATGGTTTAATTCCTCCTGCGTTTAAATTTAAGAGGACTTGTATTTGTATTAAATGATAATATATAGTTTTTATTATTCATATCGATGTTAAATATGTTTCTATTTTTTTAACAGCAAGATGATAGGATGCTTTTAAAGCGCCTTCACTGGTTTGTAAAATTTCCGACATGTCTCTATATTTTATATTATCAAAATATTTCATATTAAAGACTAATTGTTGTTTTTGTGGTAAAGTAGCAATGGCTTTTTGTAGTTTCAATTGAATCTCATTCCCTTCAAAATAAACATCGGCTTTTAAATTATTGATAGCATATTGTTGTACTGTTTCATTTGTAATTTGTAAGCGTTTTGCATTTTTGTTTAAGTATGTTATGGCTTCGTTAGTGGCAATACGATACATCCAGGAATACAATTTGCTTTCACCTTTAAAGTTGCTTATGTTTTTATAAATTTTTATGAAAGTATTTTGTAGCACATCATCACTATCCTCATGAGAAATAACAATTTTACGAATATGCCAATACAAGCGTTCTTTATAGAGCGTGATTAATTCTCTAAAAGCTTTTTCTTGTGTTTGGGTAGATTTGAGTTGTGATACTAGTTCTTTTTCGTTATACACAAAAAATTAATTTCTTCTTTAGACACAACAATTTAAGAAAAGTTTAATTGCTAACTAAATGTTAACGGGAATAATTTTAAAATTCAATATGAGTTACTTGATTGATATATAATTATTTACACATAATAATATCGATTAAATGTAGTATTTTATCGTTAAAACGCATATTTTTTTTGGAAATTAAAAAAATTTGTTATACGTTTACTGCAACTTAACCAACTTATTTATTACCATTTCCCCAAATGTGGTAATATAAAAGAAAGGGACGATGCCCAAATTTCGTCCTTTTCTTATGTTATAAAATTTATGAAAATTTATTGTATGGACTGCATTTCAACAAGTTTGCTATAAACTCCTTTTTTGTTAAGCAGTTCTTGATGTTTTCCTTGTTCAACTATTTCACCTTTTTGCATTACAATAATAGTATCAGCATTTTTAATAGTTGACAATCTATGTGCTATTACGATAGAAGTTCTGTTTTTCATCATGTTTTCCAGCGCTATTTGGACCAATCGTTCGCTTTCGGTATCAAGTGCAGATGTAGCTTCGTCAAGAATCATAATTGGAGGGTTTTTAAGAACAGCTCTTGCAATACTTAGGCGTTGTTTTTGTCCGCCAGAAAGCTTATTTCCTGAATCGCCGATATTGGTATCTATACCGTTAGGTAAATCCTTTACAAATTCCCAGGCATTTGCTATTTCTAATGCTTTAATAACCTCACTATCTGCAGCATTTTCTTTTCCAAGTAAAATATTGTTTTTAACGGTATCATTAAATAAAATGGAATCTTGAGTGACTAAACCCATTAAATCACGAAGAGAGTGTTTTGTTAAATCTCTAAGATCTTGTCCATCTATGATAATTTTTCCTTCAGTCACGTCGTAAAATCTAGTAACAAGATTTGCAATGGTAGATTTTCCGCTTCCAGATTGACCTACAAGAGCTAGGGTTTCCCCTTTTTTAATAGTAATCGAAAAGTTTTTCAGTACAACTTCATCTTCATATTTAAAAGATACATTTTCTAAAGCTATTGAAGTTGTGAACTCTTTTTTATCGATTGCGTTAGGTTTGTCTTTAAGTGAAGATGTTGCATTTAAAACTTCTAAAACACGTTCGGCTGCAGCATTTCCTTTTTTCACATTATAACTCGCATTACTTATAGCTTTTGCTGGAGTAAGAATATTATAAGCAAGTCCCATATATACAATAAATAAACTGGCATCTAAGGTTTTATCTTGCAGTACCATTTGCCCTCCATACCATAATAAAATTGCAATTACTGAAATACCAAGAAATTCGCTTGTAGGAACAGCTAAATTTTTACGATTTAATAAGGTGTTGGAGAAATTATAGAAACGTGTTGTTGACTCTCTAAATTTATTACTAAATATTTTTTCTGAATTAAAAGCTTTAATCACTCTTAATCCTCCTAAAGTTTCTTCAACAATAGAAAGAAAAGTACCTTGCTCTTTTTGAACTTTATCAGATTTTCGTTTTAAAGATTTTCCTATTATAGAAATTATAAATCCGGATACTGGAATAAAAATGAAAACAAACAGCGTGAGTTTAGCGCTAATTAAAAACATGGTTGTAACCGTAAACAGAATCATGAGCGGCTCACGAACTATAAGCTCTAAAATGGATAAAAAAGAATGCTGAATTTCTAAAACATCTGTAGATATTCTTGCCATAATATCTCCTTTTCGTTTTTTTGAAAAATAGGAGAGAGGTAAATCTGTCATTTTATCGTAAAGGTCATTTCTTAAGTCTTTAAGTACACCATTACGCAAAAAAGTTATGAAATACATGGCTAAATAGTTGAATATATTTTTTAGAAAAAACATACTTATTACAAGAACCACCATAAAAATCAACACATCTTCATGACCTTGATCTGCTTTTTGTGTTACAAAATAATTTAAGTAATCTTCGGCATAATCTTTTAATCCAGAAATTCCTTCCCAGACTGGTTTAGCATCAATACGTTTAGACTGATCGAAAAGTACTTTTAACATTGGAAACAATGAAACCATAGCAAGCGTGCCAAATAAAGCATGAAAAATATTCGATAGGATATTTAATACAGCATAGCCTTTATAAGGTTTTGCATAGCGTAGTATTTGTTTAAAGTAATTCATTAATCGAGTTTCATTTCTTTAATAATTGCTTCAATTTTCTCTTCTAAAACAGCTTCAGTATTGATAAATTCAGAAATTGAAGTTAATGATGTATTTACGCTAATATAAAACTTAATTTTTGGTTCAGTTCCACTTGGTCGTAATGCTATTTTACTTCCATCTTCGGTATAGTAAATAAGAACATTAGATTTTGGGATGTTAATGACTTCTTCTTCATTAGATATACTATTTTTTGCAATTGATGTTTGGTAATCTTCAAGCATCACTACTTTTGAGCCATTAATTTTGGTTAGAGGATTTTTTCTAAAGTTAATCATCATTTGCTTTATCTTTTCAGCACCTTCAACACCTTTTTTAGTTACTGAAATT
>CAYRVY010000178.1:0-5047 GCA_964427695.1 uncultured Flavobacteriaceae bacterium | reverse complement strand
AGAAAAAAGAATGGCAGAAGCATTGGTGTTTTTGAGAGAGTTGAAACGTAAAAAGACACTTGAAAATGAGTAAGAAGAAACCAACATTAGACGACATCTTTAATGATGATGATTTTGGATTGTTAGATTCAAAAGCCAAAACTTTAACTGTAAAAACAGATGAAGACAGACTTATTGATTCATTTGAAGGAATAAATGCATTTTTAGATAAAAACAATAGAGAACCTAACAAGTCAAGTATGTTTGAGTATGGTTTAATGGCTAAGTTGAAAAACTTTAGAGAAAATGAATCCCAAAAGAAAACTTTAAAACCTTTTGACAGACATAATTTATTGGGTTTTGTAGAAATGGAAAAGCCAACCATTGATGATATTTTAAATGAAGATGATGATTTTGGATTATTAGATTCAGATAATGATTTAGACATCTTTAAATTCAACCATACGCCAAAACCAGAAGAAAGGACAGAAACTGATTTTGTGGCAAGAAGAAAAGCCATCAAAGAAAAGGATTTTGAGAAGTACGAAACAATGTTTCAAAAAGTACATCAAGAAATTAAAGAAGGAAAGAGAAAAATTAAAGAGTTTAAAAACATTGAAAAAAATCTTCATATAGGCGATTTTTATTTAATGGATGGTATCCTTTTGTATTTAGAATTTGCGAATTTAAAAAAAGAGGAATGGGAGCAAAAATCAGGAAATAGAATCAGAATAGAAGGACGAACCAAGACAATATTTGAGAATGGAACTTACAGCAATATGCTTTATCGGTCTTTAGGTAAGCAAATCCAAAAAAGCGGGAAATTGATTACCAATACCTACGAAAAGTTAGAGCAAGAATTGTTTGTTAACACAGGTCTTGTAAAAGAAGAAGACCTACAAACAGGATGGATTTATGTTTTGAAATTTAAATCAACCAATACAAAAATATCAAGTATTAAAGATTTATATAAAATTGGTTTTGCAAGTACTTCTGTAGATGATAGAATTAAAAATGCTAAAAATGAAGCAACGTATCTTTATGCGGAAGTAAAGAAAATTGCAACCTATAAAATTTACAACAGAAATGCTGATAAATTAGAAAGTCTTTTGCATAGGTTTTTTGCCAATGCTTGTTTAGATATTGATTTGTTTAATGAAAAAGGGCAAAGGCTTAATCCAAGGGAATGGTTTGTTGTTCCTTTTAAAGTCATTGAAGAAGCAATCCAATTGATATTAAATGAAAATATTGTGAATTATGAATATGACACAGCTAACAAAAGAATTAAACTGAAAACCGAGAATTAAACTAACACATAAAGCCATACACATTGCCAAGTCGCTTGAAATGCCCAACACTTCATACACAAACCCCTAAACAAAAGCCCTAAAAATGGAACCCAAAGGTTCCTGTAATACCAAACTTTCTTGCCCTAGGATTGTCTTTATAATTACCTCTAAAATTAAAGTCTAATCTAAATACCTTAAATATATTACCAACTCCTAAACTGTATTCCCAATATATTTTATCATCAGGAGCTTGATATATTAATCCAGAAGCATTTAAGGCTCGGTTTTCGTCGGATATTTCTCCCCAAACTCCACGAACACTTATTATTTCGCGAAGATTAAATTTTCGTAAAAAAGGAATTCTGGAAAATAAACGACCATTAAAATTATGTTGTAGATGTAACGAGGCATAAGTATCGGTTACAAACTCGTAATAATCTAACTGCGAAAAGGTATTGTAAATTGAAAAATAAGATTGATTTCCTGGCACGACACTTAATAAACCTAAAGGCACTTCACCAAATGTTTTCCCAGCTTCGATAGTTGTAAACAATCGTCCAAAACCTCCTAATTGCCATGGTTGTAAATAAGAAAATTGTAGCTTTGTATAATTAAAATCACTTTTAAATATACTTTTACCTCCTCGACTTATTTGTGCAAAAATACGAGCAAAATAATCGTTAGCTTCATGGCGTTCTACACCAAAACCTGTCATTTTGCGTTTTGGAAAATAAGATACTGATAACGTAGTTTCGAATTGTTTTACTTTAGAAGAAGTTCCTGTTGGAGATTCAGAATCAAAATAATCTAAACTAAATGTTGTCGAAGCCGATTCTAAAGCTCTATAATTACCTCCAAGTCTAAAAATTATATTGCGCCATGGTTCTATTTCAATGGCTGCACTTGTAAGATTAATTGAAGTTAGCTTATCATTAGTTCCTGTGCCTACAACCGAAGATGATGCTAAATTACGACCTAAGACATCTGTAGAGGTTGTAAGGTTTGCACCTATTTGCTCTACATCGCGACGATTGCCTCCAGAAATTATTAATCTATTTTTCTTATCTATTAACCATTTACCAGAAATACCATATTTAAATTTATCGTCCCTAAACCCATAGGCTAAAAATCCTTCCAGTCGCCATAAATCGTTTCTGCCAAAATAGGTTCTGCCTCCAGTTCTTATTCGCATGCCTTCGACTTCGTTATAACCAAAGGTTGAAAAAATAGGCCCATAATCAAGTGGTAAGATGTTAAACTCTATATATCCTGAAGATAAAATGCTACCAAGATTATATAATTGTTTAAACTTTTTAACGGTTTTAAGCGTATCCAGCATTTTATAAACGCCTAGTTCGTCCTTATTTAAAACCTCCATGCGATTTGTATCCCAAAAAGTTTCATCTCTATCATAAACATCTTTATCGTAATAATATACTTCCTGGTCGTAGAATTTTTTATCCTTTACTTTATCAAATTTATAGTTATTATATAATGTCGTCCGTTTGCCATAAACACCTCTTGATTTCTCCTTTTTATTAAAGGCAAAATCAGACATCATATAATCGCGTTTTACGAGAAACAGAGAATCATTTAAAACCTCAAATTTCTGTTCGATATATATTTCCTTAACCCAGTTTATGTTAGCACTTTTTGATGCTTGAAGATTAATATCTATTACGGCATAGGTGGTGTCATTTACCCAAAAATCGCCTTTAAAAGTCAGTTCGTTTTTACGTCTTGGATAATAAATAATATTATAGCACCATTTGTTATCTATAAAAGCACTATCTAATAAGATATAATTATAGGTGTTAATTCCTGTTGTTGACAATGGACTCACAAAACTTTTATCGAAAAACTTTAGGTAGTTATCATACACATTATAATCTGAATATAAATCGTCAACAAAATCTATAATTATTTGGTGATCGCTAAATCCAGAATTTTTATTTCCTTTTAAAACAACTTTTTCTTTATTAAGAATATTATCGCCATAAACTCTCGATACTGATTCGTTAATAAATATTGGCAGGTACGTTTTGCCTGTTACTCTTGAGGTGTCAACTTGCTCGAAAACAAACTCCATGCCTCTAAAAAGTTTGCTTTTTATTAATGAACTATCAATAGTATTGAGGTCGAATTCTACTTTTTCGTATTTATCGTATTCATACTGTTTAAATTGTTTTAAACCATTTTTTCGTTTATGCTCCCAAACTTTCCGAAGTATATCTATAGCTGGATTATTCTTTTTTGGCTGTTTGCCTACCATTATAACGATCTCGCTTAATTGAGAAACTGTTTCCTTTATTGTAAGGTTTAAATTATAATTTACCTTTTTTTCGAGTTTAAATTCTATAGTTTCATACCCAACAAAAGAAACTATAAGTGTATTCCAGGTTTCATCGGATTCTAGATAGAATCTTCCATTTTCGTTAGTAATTGTACCAATGGAAGAACCTTTAAATACAATATTAGCAAATGAAACGGGATTATTATTTTCATCAAAAATATGACCGCTAACTTTTGTTTGGGCAAAAAGAGAAACTATTCCGAAGAACAAAAATATTGTAAGTAGCTTATACTTCATATTAATAAAAACCTTCATCAACAATCATGTTAACGAAGTTTATATAACGTAGAAAAATGAGATTTATTTAATCCTATTAACTTCGAGTATACATTACTTTTTTTACAGCTTTAATAACGTCGTTACTGTTTGGCAACCATTCTTTAAATAAAACTGGAGAAAAAGGCGCAGGTGTATCTGCAGTATTAATTTTTACAATTGGAGCGTCTAAATAATCAAAAGCTTGAGACTGTACTTGGTATGTGATTTCTGTAGATACATTTCCAAAAGGCCATGCTTCTTCAAGAATAACTAATCTGTTGGTTTTTTTAACCGATTCTAAAACTGTATTTATATCTAAAGGCCTAACAGTTCGTAAATCAATAATTTCACAAGAGATTCCTTCTTTTTCAAGTGCGTCTGCTGCCTTATATGCTTCTTTAATAATCTTTCCAAAAGAGACTATAGTCACATCTTTTCCTTCACGTTTAATATCTGCAACGCCAATTGGAATTATATATTCGCCTTCCGGAACTTCGCCTTTATCACCATACATTTGCTCACTTTCCATAAAAATCACAGGATCATCATCTCTAATCGCCGACTTTAATAAGCCTTTTGCATCGTATGGATTTGAAGGCACTACTACTTTTAATCCTGGCGTGTTAGCAAACCAACTTTCAAAAGCTTGGGAGTGTGTTGCTCCTAATTGTCCTGCAGATCCTGTTGGACCACGAAATACAATTGGACACTTAAATTGCCCACCAGACATTTGTCTAATTTTAGCCGCATTGTTAATAATTTGATCAATGCCAACCAAAGCAAAATTAAAGGTCATATATTCAACAATTGGTCTGTTCCCTGTCATAGTAGAACCAACAGCTATTCCTGTAAAACCAAGTTCAGAGATTGGTGTGTCGATAACTCGTTTTGCGCCAAACTCACCCAACATGCCTTTAGAAGCCTTATAAGCGCCATTATATTCTGCCACTTCTTCTCCCATTAAATAAATGCTTTCATCTCTGCGCATTTCTTCACTCATGGCTTCACAAATTGCCTCTCTAAACTGAATTGTCTTCATAAAATATTAAAATAATGCAATGGCAAAAATACTAATAATTGCTTTACAATACATTAAACTCTATTGTAAAATATTTATTATGCACGCATAGGAAATTAGTATTAATTTAACTATCTTCGTACTCTTAAA
>CAYRVY010000177.1:0-5049 GCA_964427695.1 uncultured Flavobacteriaceae bacterium | reverse complement strand
TTCCAAAGCAGTTTCACGATATGTTGGGAACTGGAGAAACCCTCTTGCAAAAAACGTTTAGTCGTTTAAGCCAATTAATTCCAAGCGAAAATATTTTTATTTTAACCAACGAACGGTATAACGATTTGGTGTTTAAGCAATTGCCAGAAGTTGCCAAACGCCAAGTAGTTTTAGAGCCTGCTATGCGAAATACGGCACCTTGTATTTTATATGCGTCTTTAAAAATTCAGAAAGAAAATCCAGATGCTGTCATGATTGTCGCACCAAGTGACCATTGGATTGAAGATGAAACAACTTTTACTAAAAACGTTCAGCAAGCATTCGATTTTTGTTTACAAAATGATGCGCTAATGACACTTGGTATTAAGTCAACATTTCCAAATACAGGTTATGGTTATATAGAATTTGACAAGTCTGCAAACAACGAAATCAAACCTGTAAATCAGTTTAGGGAAAAGCCAGATTACCATACTGCAAAAGAATTTATAGCTCAAGGAAATTTTCTTTGGAATGCAGGTATTTTTATGTGGAGTGTTAATAGCGTTGTTAAAGCATTTAAAAGCAATCAACCAAAATTATTTGAATTATTTAAAAAAGGAATTGAAGTTTATAATACCGATTTTGAAGCCGATTTTGTGCGAGATAATTATGGTAAAGCCGAAAATATTTCAGTAGATTATGCCATTATGGAAATGTCTAAAAATGTATTTGTGCTTCCTGCTGAATTTGATTGGAACGACTTAGGAACTTGGGGAAGTTTGTATGATAAATTAGATAAGGACGATACTAAAAATGCTGTTGTAAACGCAAGAACTTTAATCGAAAATGCTTCAGGAAATATGATAAGAACTAAAAGCAATAAAATAGTTGTTATTGATGGTTTGCAAGATTATATTATTGTTGATAAGGATGAAGTTTTACTTATTATACCTAAATCAAAAGAACAGGATATTAAAAAAGTACTTCAAAAAGTAAAAGATAAATTTGGAGAAAATTACACATAGCTAAAGGCAAATTAGAACGTAAGTTAGTTCTACTTAATAACTTCAATTAATACAATTTAACTTTGTTAAAAAAGCCGTCGAACTATGTTTAATCACGCTTTAGCGTGACTAAAAAGAATTATAACTCTGATTAGCTTAATATTGTGGTACATTACTAAAGAAAAAATGAAAAAATGAAAAATTTTGACACAAGAACATATAACATCTCTGATTTTATTGAATGGAATGAAAATGGTGCTTTAGAATTATCACCAAATTTTCAAAGAAGATCAGTATGGACGGAAAAAGCAAAATCATATTTGATTGACACTATCATAAGAGGAAAACCGATTCCTAAAATCCTAATATCGCAAAAATTACAAGGAACTAAAAATATTCGTGTTGTGGTAGATGGACAACAAAGACTAAGAACAATGTTAGGTTTTTACAATGGTGACTTTAAAATTAGTCGAGTTCATAACAAAGAGTTTGCAGGAAAAACATATGCTACTCTTCCAACAGAAAAACAGAATGAATTTTTGAAGTACGAATTGGGTGTTGATTTATTATTTGATATGGCTTATGAAGATATTCTTGATATTTTTGCACGAATAAATTCTTATACAGTAAAACTAACAATTCAAGAAATTTATAATGCTCGCTATGTTGGTTATTTTAAGCAAACAATATTCAATTATGGTCTAAAATATGTAAAATATTTTATTGAAAGTGGAATTTTGACTAAACCGAGTGTTTCAAGAATGGCAGAAGCTGCAATGTCAGCTGATTTGTTCGTTTCTTTAATTGACGGTGTAAAAACTAATAAAGGAATTGAAGCATATTATAAAAAATATGAAGATGAAGAAGGTCCACTTCCAAATGCCACAAAAAAGTTTGATAAAATAATGTCCTTCATCGGTTCTATTTATCCATCACCAGAATTAAAAGGTACAAACTGGAAAAGAACAATGTTATTTTACACATTATTTACTTCAGTTGGTCACGCGCTTTATGGATTAGATGGACTTAATGCACCAAGACCTAAAATCAATGATAAACTCATTGGAAAATATAGAATTGTTTTAGACGAAATTTCATTGAAATTTGATGAATATACAGAGGATAAAAATGCTATTATTCCTCCTGATTATAAAGATTTTATTAATTATTCAAGACGTGGCACTACAGATACAGGAGCAAGAATTTCAAGAAGTGATTTTGTATGTAGTAAATTAACAGAATATTTGTCGAATTAATTAATGGCCAAAAAAAGAATTAAAATATCAGCCGCATTTAATGATTTTTCCAGTCAAATAACCAGACTTGAATCTTTCGACAGAACAAATCAAAGAAATTTTCAAAATAATGGGTTATCAAAAAAGCAAATCCATTTATTAACAGAGGCTCTTTTTTTTAACGCATTTAGAGAGTATGAAAATTTTATTAGAGATGTTTTTTTGTTGTATACTCAGGAGAAAAAAAGGATAAATGGGACTAAAGTAAATTCATATATAAAACCAAAAGATTTTTTTCACGCTGAGCAAATGATACAATCTTCAATGCCTTTTTTGGATTGGAATTCTCCTGACATACTTATTGAACGCTCTGAACTTTATCTTAAAGATGGTTATCCCATAAAATCTCCTTATACAATCTATCGAACCAAATTGTCAGAATGTAAAAAACTGAGAAATCAAATTGCACATAATTCATTGCAATCATTAAATGGTTTTAAAAAATTATTAAGAGCTTACTATGGAATTAATCCTTTGACTATTCCTTCAGTTGGTGAGTATTTAATGCTTACTTCTAAAATTGATAATACAAAATATCATTTAATGGAATTTTTTGATTTGATTAAAGAAATGGCTAATAGAATTAAGTAAAACACACCACACCAAAGAAGTGTATAAAAAATAGCGGATTAAGTGCTAAAACGAAAGTAAAAACATAAAATAAAGATCAGTATAAACTGAAAAATTAGTGCATTAAAACTTGCTACTTTTCATATATGAGACCTTTAAACGAATTTTCTAAAAAAGAGTCATTATTATTGCCTTTCTTCAATATACATTTGGCGTACTTTCTTCATAAGTTCAGAAGAATAAACAAAGTTAGTAACTACTTCATTGTCGGTTTTAAAAATGGTTTTTTTAGAGCCTTCCCAAGCTTTACAACCGTCTTTTAAAAAAATGATGGTCTCGCCAATTTCCATTACCGAATTCATGTCATGAGAGTTAATAACAGTAGTAATGTTGTATTCTTCAGTTATTTCTTGAATCAGGTTATCTATTACAATTGCAGTTTTTGGGTCAAGACCAGAATTTGGCTCATCACAAAATAAGTATTTAGGATTGTTTACAATGGCTCTAGCTATGGCTACACGTTTTTGCATTCCTCCAGATGCTTCACCAGGCATTTTGTTGTGAGCATCGGCTAAATTAACACGCTTTAAAACAAAATTAACACGATCTTCCATTTCGCTTTTATCCATTTTGGTGAACATTTTTAGCGGAAACATCACATTTTCGGCAATGGTCATAGAATCAAACAAAGCTCCACCTTGAAATACCATACCTATTTCTGCTCTTAAGTCGCGTTTTTGGTTTTCAGATAACTTTGAAAAGTTTTTACCATCATAAGTAATACTCCCTTTTTCATAATCAAATAGTCCTAATAAACATTTTATAAGTACAGTTTTTCCAGAACCACTTTGCCCAATAATTAAATTGGTTTTCCCTTTATCAAAAGAGGTACTAATTCCTTTTAAAACAAGATCATTCCCAAACGATTTATGCAAGTCTTTAACTTCTATCATTAGCTTAATAACATTTGGGTTAGTATATAGTTTAAAAGAATTATCATTACACTTGTCCATACAAAAGATGTTGTACTGGCTTTACCAACTTCTAGTGCTCCACCTTTCATGTAATAACCATGAAATGATGGAATAGTTGCTAATAAAAAAGCAAAAACAAAAGTCTTTATAAAAGCATAGACGAGATGAAAAGGAATAAAATCTAGTTGTACTCCAATAATATAATCTTCAAGTGTTGTAAAGCCACCATAAACGCAAGCTGCCATTCCACCAATAATTCCTAAAAAGATAGCAATAGAAATAGCAAAAGGATATAGCATAAGCGCAATAACCTTAGGGAATACTAAATAATTTAATGAGTTTATTCCCATAACTTCTAATGCATCTATTTGCTCTGTAACTCTCATAGTGCCAATGCTAGACGTGATAAAAGAACCAACTTTTCCAGCCATAATAACAGAAATAAATGTTGGAGCAAACTCTAATATAATGGATTGCCGAGTCGCAAAACCAACTAAATATTTTGGTATTAATGGGTTTGTAATATTTAAAGCAGTTTGAATTGTAACAACACCACCAACAAAAAAGGCTATAAAGGCAACAATACCTAACGAATCTATAATTAAGTCGTCAATATCTTTTAAGATGAGATGCTTCATTACAGACCATTTTGTAGGTTTGCGAAACATTTCTTTAATCATCAAAAAATATTTTCCAATATTATGGAGGTAATTCATAATTTTTTAAGTTAGTGCTAAAGTAAAAAAAAATACTATTAGTTATTTTAAATAATATTTTAAAACCGAATCCTTGAAAGGATTAAAACAGGTCTTTTACATCTATATTGGTTTTTTCAATATAGTTTAGCAACTCGTCTTTACCAATATGCTTTGAAGATGAGGTTATAAAGTAGCTTGGCATTTTTTCCCAGGTTTCTAAAAGAATTTCTTTATAGTCTTCAATATAATTTTCTATAGATTTAGGTTTTAATTTATCTGCTTTAGTAAAAACTATCGAAAACGGAATTTGATGATTGCCTAACCATTCCATGAATTTTAAATCGATAGGTTGAGGTTTATGTCTAATATCTATAAGAACAAAAGCAGAAACTAATTGTTTGCGTTGTTCAAAATAAGCAGTTATAAATTTTTGAAATGTTTTTTTTGAAGATTTTGAAGCTCTTGCATATCCATAACCAGGTAAATCGACTAAAAACCAATTTTTATTAATAATAAAATGATTGATGAG
>CAYRVY010000176.1:0-5069 GCA_964427695.1 uncultured Flavobacteriaceae bacterium | reverse complement strand
TTTTAAAGCTAAAAGAGGTTGTTCATTTAGGACTTCATAAGTTAATTACTACCAAGAATATGCATGAGCGTAAACTAAAAATACATGAATTGTCAGATGGTTTTATTGCGCTTCCAGGTGGCTTTGGTACATTTGAAGAGCTTTTCGAAATTATTACTTGGGCACAATTAGGGCTACATCAAAAACCTATAGGATTATTAAATAGCAATGAGTTTTATACTGATTTAATTAATATGTTAGAAACTATGGCAATAAAGGGATTTTTAAAGATTGAAAACCTTGACCTTCTTATTGTAGATAATAACATCGATTCACTTTTAAGTAAAATGAAAGCTTTTAAACCTAAATATGTTCCAAAATGGTTAAAAGAAGAATTAACTTAAAAAATAAAATAGCACAAATTATTTAATGAATATTAAACAACAAATAAATACGCTTCGCGAAGAATTAAGCACACACAACCATAACTATTACGTCCTTGACAACCCCATTATCAGCGATTTTGATTTTGATACAAAGCTAAAAGAACTTCAATCTCTCGAAGAACAATATCCAGAATTTTATGATGCTAACTCACCAACCTTAAGAATAGGAGGAGAAATTACCAAGAATTTTAAAACGGTTGTTCATGAGTTCAGAATGTATTCTCTGGATAATTCGTATTCCAAAGAGGATTTGTTAGATTGGGAAACAAGAATTAAAAAGTTGGTCGATGGTGATATTCAATATACCTGCGAACTTAAATATGATGGAGCTTCTATAAGCTTAACTTATGAAAACGGAAATTTATTAAGAGCAGTAACACGTGGTGATGGTATGCAAGGAGACGATGTAACAGCTAATATAAGGACTATAAAGTCTGTGCCTTTAAAGCTAAAGGGGAATTTTCCACGAAAGTTTGATATAAGAGGAGAAATAGTATTGCCATTTGAAGGATTTAACAAAATGAACGAAGAGCGTATCGAGATTGGAGAAGAACCTTATAGAAACCCAAGAAATACGGCTTCAGGCAGTTTAAAATTACAAGACAGCAGTGAGGTTGCCAAACGCCCTTTAGAATGCTTATTGTATAGTATTATTATAAGTAATAATAATTCTCCTTTTGGGAGAAATGCCGAAGGCAAAGTGGGCTTACAAACTCAATTTGAAAGTTTAGATAAAGCGAGGTCTTGGGGTTTTAAAGTCCCAAAAGCAGCACAATTAGTAAACTCAATAGATGAGGTTTTAGCATTTATTAATTATTGGAATGTTAAGCGTCACGATTTACCTTACGAAACAGATGGTGTAGTGATTAAGGTAAATAGTTTATTTCAGCAAGAAGAATTGGGTTATACTGCAAAAGCACCACGTTGGGCAATGGCTTATAAGTTTAAAGCCGAACAAGTTTCAACGATATTAAATAGTATTTCTTATCAGGTAGGTCGTACTGGAGCAATTACTCCAGTTGCGAATTTAGAACCAGTAGAACTAGCAGGAACTATTGTTAAACGAGCATCGCTACACAATGCAGATCAGATTGAAAAATTAGATATAAGAGCAGGAGATACTGTTTTTGTTGAAAAAGGAGGAGAAATTATCCCTAAAATTATTGCAGTAGATATTGGTAAACGATTAGAAACTATACAAGTAACCAAATATATTACACATTGTCCGGAATGTGACACGAAATTAGTAAGAGAAGAAGGAGACGCTAAGCATTATTGCACTAATTTTTATGGCTGTAAACCACAAATTGTTGGTAGGATTCAACATTTTATCTCCAGGAAAGCGATGGATATTGAAGGGCTTGGAGGTGAGACAGTAGGGCTTTTAGTAAAAGCAGGATTAATTAAAGATTATACAGATTTATATGAATTGACCAAAGAACAAGTCATACCTCTTGAGCGAATGGCAGAAAAGTCTGCAGAAAATTTAGTAAATGGTATTGAAGCTTCAAAACAAATCCCTTTTGAACGTGTTTTATATGCTATAGGTATTCGTTTTGTTGGCGAAACCGTTGCAAAAAAATTAGCCAAGTATTATAAAAGTATCGATAAGCTTTCTATAGCTTCAATGGATGAATTAGTAAATGTAGATGAAATAGGAGAAAAGATTGCTGAAAGTGTTTCTTTGTTTTTTGATTCAGAAGAGAATATTACTGCTATAGAGAGATTGAAAGTATTTGATGTACAATTACAACTGTCGGCAGATAAACTTGCTTATCAAACCGAAAAACTAAAAAATTTATCTTTTGTTGTTTCAGGAGTATTTCATTCTATTTCTCGTAACGAACTAAAAAAGGCTATTGAAGACAATGGAGGAAAAGTCTCTAGCTCAATTTCTGCTAAGACCAGTTATATTGTAGCTGGCGATAAAATGGGACCAAGCAAAAAAACTAAAGCAGAACAGTTAAACATTCCTATTATTTCAGAAAGTGATTTCTTGCTACTCCTTATCTAGAACCATTATAAATTACTAATTATTATCGATAAAATGTAGTTTTTTATCGTTTAATTGTAAAATAATGATATATTTGCCTTACAAATAGGAAATTAACATAATGCGAAATAGAAAAATATTACTCGTTTTTATAATTGTACTTTCAATTGTATTTATAGGTTTGCAAATTTTTAATATGCAAGAAATTGCTGAATATGTAAGACCTATAATATTACCATTATTACTACTTTTATATTGTTTAGCAAAAAAAGATAAAAGTAGTTATTTTTTCTACTTTTTACTATTCTATTCAATTACAGAATTGTCTGGCTTTTTAATTTATTTTGCATACGAATCCTATTTTGTAAATAGTTTAATGTATTATGGAGGAAATACTCTTTATATAATTGCTTATGCATTTTTGATTTTAGAAATTTTCAAATCAATGAATGTTAAAAGAATCTTTAAACGTTTTACTACTTATATTTTAATTCTTGTGGCTTTAGATGTATATAGTATTATATTAGTTACTGATATTGCAATTAAAAGTGAACTTTTATATGGTGTTTATGCCTATTTAATTGAGATTGCCTATAACATAGTAATTATGTTATTGCTTACAATAACCTTAATTAATTATATAAGCAGACACACAAAAAAGGCAATGAATTTACTTTTAGGAGCATTATGTATTGTGTTTTCTGAAGTAATACAAGTTGCCTATTTTTATGTTTCAGATCAAAATATTTTAAGTGTTGCCTATTCAGTTTTATTAGTTTTTGCATTTGGTTTCTTCTATATTCAATCTAACTTAAGTTATCAGGAAAGCGAAGTTTATGAATCTGAAACTATAGAAAAACAGGAGGCTTAATAATAATTTGTTCTTAAACAATTATTGAAACGCCATTAGCAGATTTATTATTATCACTATCAAAATAAAAATTCATCTTTCCTAGATAAAGGCCATAACAGCCCACTTGGTTAATAAGTACATTTTTTCCTTCAATATTTTTTTCTATTGTTGGTTTTCGTAAAAAAGTATGCGTATGCCCTCCAATAATTAAATCGATATCTTTAGTTGCTTTAGCCAATTTTAAATCTGAAATTAGTTCAGGTTCGTCTCTATAATTGTAACCTAAATGAGATAAACAAATAACAAGATTACATTGTTTTTCGGTTTTTAAAATCCTGCTCATATCTTGAGCAATTTCAATAGGATTAAGATATTTAGTTTCTTTATAATTATTTTTCCCAACTAAGCCGTCTAATTCAATTCCCAATCCAAAAACGCCTATTTTAATGCCATCTTTTTTAAATATTTTATAGGGTTTTACATGAGTATCCATAACAGTATTAGAGAAATCGTAATTAGCTGAAACAAAATTAAATTTAGCATGAGGAAGCTGAGCATAAAGACCATCAATACCATTATCAAATTCATGATTTCCTATAGTAGCAGCGTCATACTTTAGCATGCTCATAAGTTTAAATTCAAGCTTACCACCAAAGTAGTTAAAATATGGTGTGCCTTGAAAAATATCGCCAGCATCGAGCAATAAAGTATTAGGATTTTCGGTTCTAATAGACTCTATTAAACTTGCTCTTCTGGCAACGCCACCTTTATTAGCATTCCTGCCATCGTTTGGACCAAAAGGAACAATATGACTATGAACATCGTTAGTATGTAGGATAGTTATTTTTTTTGTTCTTGAAGTTGTAAAAGATTGTAATCCTAAACCACCTAAAGTAACTAATGCAGTAGTTACAGCTGTTTGTTGTATAAAATTTCTTCTTTTCATTTTTACAATAACTTATTTAATTTGAATAAACCTATCGTCGGTTGTGAGATTAAGGGTATCAACTTTTTTAAAGAAATCAATCAATATATTCCTTACTTTATAATCTAACACATATAAGCTATCTCTTTCCTTAAAAAACGACATTCTATCTCCACCATTCATTAAATAATCGTTTGTTGCTACATAATACGTTCTATTAGCATCAATAAGTTCATTGTTAATAGTTGCTTCAATTAATTCGAAATTTGGACCAAGTTTAATATTCAGTTTAGAAATAGGATGTGCTCGTTTTGCATTTTGCAAATACTTTATTAATTCTAAAACATAAGTGCCTTTTAATTCTGCCACAACAACAATATTTTCAAAAGGCATAATTTCATATGCTGTTCTTGATGTTACATTACCTTTTGATATGATAGACCTAATGCCTCCATGATTTAACAAAACCATATCTATGTCTTTTCCAGTTCTGGATTTAAAAATTGGATTAGACAGTTCGAAAACTGCATCTGCCATAAAGTTTCCTATTGCTGTATTTAATTCACCATTGTTTTTTGTGTAAGTATCAACTGCATATGCGAGAACACTATCTATCTCTTTTTCAACCTGTTCTTTATAAGGTTTTATATAGTTTTCTATAGCTTGGTTACTTGATAAAGTATCATTTATTTCTATTCTTTTCCCTTCAATTATAGAGAGATGTGCTTCATGTTTACATGAAGAGAACAGGCATATTAAAATACCTATCATAAAATATTTATAATTCATTTAATAAGTGATTTTATATTAAAATTATGTATGTTGTTTGTTACATTTGTACTAAAGTTTAAATATAAATGTTTTTAAAGCGAT
>CAYRVY010000175.1:0-5071 GCA_964427695.1 uncultured Flavobacteriaceae bacterium | reverse complement strand
GACATAAAAATATTATTGGTTGATGATGAGCCCGATATTTTAGAAATTGTGAGTTATAACTTAACTGCCGAAGGCTATAAAGTTATAACTGCAAATAATGGTGCTGAAGCTGTTAAAAAAGCAAAAGAAGAAAAACCACAACTCATTATTTTAGACGTTATGATGCCAGAAATGGATGGTATAGAAGCTTGCGAACTCATTAGACAAATACCTGAACTTAAACATGTAATCATTACATTTTTAACTGCTAGAGGTGAAGATTATTCTCAGTTAGCTGGTTTTAAAGCTGGAGCAGATGATTATATTACAAAACCAATACGACCAAAGGTGTTAGTAAGCAAAGTAAACGCATTATTACGAAGGTATAATGAAGGATTAACACAAAACAATATTGTTAAAATTGGCAGTTTAACTATAGACAGAGACGAATATAAAATTTTGTTGCACCAAAAAGAAATGCTCTTACCAAGAAAAGAATTTGAATTATTATCTTTATTGGCATCAAAACCAGGTAAAGTTTTTAAAAGAGACGAAATACTTGATAAAGTTTGGGGAAACGAAGTTGTAGTTGGCGACAGAACCATAGATGTCCACATTAGAAAATTAAGAGAAAAAATAGGAGACAACTCTTTTAAAACGGTTAAAGGAGTAGGTTATAAATTTGTGAGTAATGGCGATAAAATTTAAGCGTACATATAAATTTGCACTAATATCCTCGATGTTTATTACTGCATTTTTAACACTCTTTACGAGTGTTTTTTTATATGCCTTTTACGAACTAAATAGTGTGCACTTTATTGTTTTTGCTTTATTTTGTTTTATTTTTTCTTTTTTTATAATACAATACCGTGTTGAACATTTTATTTACAAACGAATAAAAAAAATTTATGCCGATTTAACTTTACTCGAATCAAGCTCATTTACCAGAGGGCAAATTACAACTGATATGGTAACTTTAAGACAAGAGATTGAAAAGTATGCTAAAGATAAAAAGCTCGAAATTGAAGCGTTTAAAATTAGAGAAGAATATCGTAAAGAATTTATTGGTAATGTATCTCACGAACTAAAAACACCTTTGTTTACTGTACAAGGTTATATTTCTACATTATTAGATGGCGCTATTAATGATGAGAAGCTTAGAGATAAATATTTAGAAAGAGCAGATAAAGGTATAGAGCGGCTTATTTATATTATAAAAGATTTAGATATGATTACTAAACTCGAAGCTGGAGATTTAAGTTTAGATATAGAGCCTTTTGATATCGTAAAACTCATCCAAAATACATTTGAGCTTTTAGAAATGAAAGCTTCAAAGAAAAAAATAACGCTAACTTTCGATATAGATTATAAAGAACCTATACTCGTAAATGGAGATAGAGAACGCATACAGCAAGTCCTTTCTAATTTAATAGTAAATTCTATTAAGTATGGAGATCAAAACGGAACAACAGAAATTAGTATAGAAAATCTTATTAAAAATAAAGTGATTATTCGTGTTACAGATAATGGTGAAGGTATAGACCAAGAACATATTACACGTTTATTCGAGCGTTTTTACCGCGTAGATAAAAGTGGGTCTCGCAAAGAAGGAGGTTCGGGATTAGGTTTGTCTATTGTAAAACATATCATTGAAGCTCATAATGAACAAATTTATATTGAAAGTGAATTAGGAATAGGAAGTGAGTTTTCATTTACCCTCGAAAAGGCTAAATAAGCCTTTAAAATTTACATCAAAATTAGTCGATTGTAATCCTTTATAATTGTTAACTTTTTGAAGCATCTCGATTTTAAAATCTGCTTGATTACAACTAGGCCACAACTGTAATTTTTGTAAGTGTCTTGCAAGATATTCCTGTTCAAATTGTCCAGGAGTGGGAATAAAAAATGCTTTTTTATTAAGCTTAGCCAATTCCATAATAGTTGTATAACCAGAACGCGACAACACAACTTCACTTTCGTTTATTGCTTTTTCTAACTCTTGTGTTAGCATAAAATTATATATAGTAAATTGATTTTTTTTAGTAATAATTTGATCGGTTTCTATTTTTCCTTTTATAAATAATATATTACCTTCAAAAGCCTTTAATTTCTTAAATAAAATCTCTTCAAAAAAAGTACGTTGTGGTTCTGGACCTGAAAGCAATACTAATAGATTATGTACAATGTCGCTATCTGTTTTATTAAACCGACTTAAAGGACCAATATATTTAAGATTAAAATCATGGCTTTTTAAATGTCCTAATTTTCCGCTTAAATTTGGTTCGTTTTCAATATCTGGAATCCAGCATTCATCAAATTTTTTGATGATCTTTTGATGCATTTTTGAACTGAACCAAGTTGTGCTTCCACTTAAAACATTAAGCTGATGTGTTATAAAAACCGAAGGCACTTTATTGCTAAAAACACCTAATCTGTTATCAGAAATAATACCTTTAATATTATAACGCTCAATTATAACGTCAACTAATCTTTTTTCAGCTCTTACAGCATTAATGATTTTTGGAGCATCTTTTAATAATTTCCATTTAAAATGATGTCCTTTTTTAGGGTGCTTAATATTATATGAAGGTAATTCAAGATGAATTAATTCAGAAAACTCTTTTTTAAGAAACTGCAGAGCAATTCCATCTGAAGCAATTATAGGTTCAAAATTATGCTCAATCAAAGCATTTATTATTGGTATACATCTTGTGGCATGACCTAAACCCCAATTTAATGGCGCAATTAAAATGCGTTTTTTCGATTCCATATAAAAACAAAGGTAAAGCTAATTTGTTTCCTTAATTTTACCGAAATATTAAATATTAGTGGGAAGCAAAAATAAATTAAAACGATTTAGAGAGAACGAAACTTTTGCAAACGTGTTTCAACCAACTCGAGAAGAATTGGTAAATCAAAACTTTGCTTTAAAAGGCAGATGGAACACTTCATTCTTTAAAAACAATAACCCCTTAATTTTAGAATTAGGCTGTGGTAAAGGTGAATATACTATTGCATTGGCACAAAAATATTTAAACAAAAATTTTATTGGAGTAGATATTAAAGGAGCTCGTTTTTGGAAAGGTGCAAAAACTGCCGTTGAAGAAAAAATTCCAAACATTGCTTTTTTGCGGACTCAAATTGAACTCATAGAATACGCTTTTTCCGAAAATGAGATTGATGAAATTTGGATTACTTTTCCCGACCCCCAAATAAAATACAAACGTACTAAACACCGAATGACCAATTCTACTTTTCTTCAAAAATATAGAAAAGTATTAAAAAAAGGAGGGTTTGTAAATCTTAAAACAGATAGCGAGTTTATGCATGGCTATACGCTTGGTTTGCTTCATGGCGAAGGACATGAGGTAATTTATTCTAACCACGATATCTATAAACAGGAAGGAAGTCCAGAAGAGGTTACAAGCATCCAAACCTTTTATGAATCACAATATTTACAACAAAACAAACCAATTACTTATATTAGATTTAAAATTAAAGACCATTGAACATTACTCTCATCTTTTTTATAGGCTTAATTATTGCGCTAATAGGTGTTATTCCTCCAGGATTACTTAATATGACAGCTGCAAAAATAAGCCTTAAAGAAGGGTATAGCAGAGGGATTATGTTTTCTATTGGTGTGTGTTTAATTGTAATTGCACAAACTTATATTGCAGTAATCTTTGCAAGATATTTAAGTAATCATCCAGATGTTATAGATATTTTACAGCGTGTAGCTTTTGTTATTTTTATTTTGATTACTATTTACTACTTATTAATTGCTAAAAAAACAACAAACCCAGAGCTGGTAACTAATTCCAAAAGTAAACATAGTCGTTTATTTTTTGGAATGTTCTTGTCTTGCCTTAATGTTTTTCCAATTCCATATCAAGCGTATATGAGCATTACATTGGCATCTTTTGGCTGGTTAATGTTCGATATTACAAGTATAGCATCTTATGTCGCTGGTGCAGCCATGGGAACATTTGTGATGCTGTATATGTATATTTTCTTTTTTGATAAAATAAAAAACAAGTCTCTTACCTCTCAAAAGAATATGAATTATATTATTGGCGGAATTACAGGCATCATTTCTATTTTTACTTTAATCAATATTATTAAAGAATTATAGATGCAGCCTAAAACCTTAAATTTCTTTGATAAAGTTTACGAAGTAGCAAAATTAATTCCTTACGGAAGAGTTACCAGTTATGGTGCAATTGCTACTTATCTTGGAGCTGCCAGAAGCGCAAGAATGGTTGGTTATGCAATGAATGGCTCGGTTAGTAAAGATGTTCCTGCGCATCGTGTTGTAAACAGAAAAGGATTGCTAACTGGCAAACAACATTTTGAAGGCACTAATCTCATGCAACAATTGTTAGAAAGCGAAGGGATTATAGTTATCGACAATCAAATTCAAGATTTTGAAAAACTGTTTTGGAATCCATTGAAGGAGTTATAATTTCAATTAACAGAAAAGGGTTTAATCATTTTTTAATTAGTTTTGGGTTTTGGAATTTAAGATTTGGCATTTCTTTCAATTATTTCCTAATTCTTGTAAAATTCACAAATAATTACAAATCAAAAACTTTAATTTAGACCCTCTAACTTCGAGTTTAATTAAGTATATTTGCTCTTTAGAATTAATCTAAATTAGTGAAACTCTATTTTAATAAGTGAAGCGAAATTAAAATAGTTAGTTGAACTAACCCCCTTGAAAAAGGAGGTCTTTTAAATACAGAAAAAGTAGCGCATTCAAAATAATTAGGTGAACTAACCTCAATGAAAATTGAGGTCTTTTAGAAACCAACTCAAAAAGCTAAAAAAATAACGTTAAACAGATTCCCATTTTCATGGGAAATGGATATGAAACTAAACAAACAAGATATATTCAAGGCATTAGAAACCATTACAGTTACTGGAGAAGGACAAAATATGATAGAAAGTGGTGCTGTAAAAAATGTAATTACTTTTGGTGATGAAGTAATTGTTGATATAACCATAGCCAACCCAAGTTTACAGGCGAAAAAGAAAACAGAAGTAGATATCATGAAAACTATACATGACGTAGTTTACGAAAAAGCTAAAG
>CAYRVY010000174.1:0-5094 GCA_964427695.1 uncultured Flavobacteriaceae bacterium | reverse complement strand
GTATGTTTACTTTTGTACGATGGAATTATATTTTTATTGCACCTCCTTTAAATGTAAGTAAAGCAGAAGTAGATGAAGGATTAAAAATAATTTCGCAAGCCATTGCTATTGCTGATAAGTACTGCGTTCCTGCGTAGGCAGGAATCTTATAAAAAATAAATAAACATATGGTAAGAAAAAGAACAAATAATAAAGTTCTGACTTATGATGAAATGCTTATTCCTACTTTGGAAGCATTGAAAATACTTGGCGGATCAGGCTCAATTGTAGAAATAAATGAGAAAGTATATGAAATTATTGGCTTTGATGAAAAAACTTTAGAAATACCTCATGCTGAAAATGGAATTTTGAGTGAAGTAGATTATAGATTAGCATGGTCAAGAACATATTTAAAAAAGTATGGTCTTTTGGAAAATTCTACTCGTGGAATTTGGGCATTATTGGATAATGATATTGATACAAAGAGAATTGATTCTAATGAAATAGTGAAGTTTGTACGAGAGCTCACTAAAAAAGCCAGAACAGATAAACGACAAAATATAAAGCTTCAAAATGAAGAGGTAGAAGATGAAATAGATGATTTAACAGATTGGAAAGAAAGTCTAATATCTGTACTTCTTGAGATTGAACCTTCTGCATTTGAAAGGCTTTGTCAAAGATTATTGAGAGAAAGTGGATTTGTTCAGGTAGAGGTAACTGGTAAATCTGGTGATGGTGGAATTGATGGAAAAGGAATAGTTAGAATAAGTGGATTCTTAAGTTTTCATGTCATTTTTCAGTGCAAAAGATATAAAGGTTCAGTTGGTTCTGGTGAGATTAGAGATTTTAGAGGAGCGATGCAAGGAAGAGCGGATAAAGGAATATTTATTACCACAGGAAATTTCACAAGAGAAGCTGTAAAAGAAGCTACACGAGATGGAGCTCCTCCAATTGAACTAATTGATGGTGAAAATTTATGTGATAAGTTAAAAGAATTTAATCTTGGTGTTAAAACGGAATTAATTGAAGATGTAAGCATTAATTCAGAATGGTTTAATAAAATTTAATTGAGTTCATGAAAGACATCATAGAATTACAAAGGTATTGTTACTGATTAGAATTTAACAATGCTTTAAAATATATAATAACTTTTAAAATAATAACAATGAAAAAACACTTCCTAACAATCTTTATTTGCTTTTTAAGCACATGTATTTATGCACAAGAAGAACAAAAAGACTATACAGAAGCTATTAAAATTATCGAAGTATGGTTAGAAGCTCAAAAGGATTATGATAATCTCCCAGGAATTACTGTAAGTATCGTTTCCGATCAGGACATTCTTTGGTCAGGAGCGTATGGTATGGCTAATATTGAGGAGAATATAAAAGCTGACACAAAAACCTTATGTAGTATTTGTTCCGTTTCCAAACTATTTACTTCTATTGCGATTATGAAATTATATGACGAAGGTAAGCTGCGACTAGATGATAAAATAAGTGATCTTTTGCCATGGTATAATCTTCAACAGCAATATCCAGAAAGCGGACCAATTTCAATCCGGTCTTTATTAACTCATTCATCTGGATTACCTCGTGAAAATACATTTTCACATTGGAATGGTCCTGAATATTATTTTCCATCTAAAACAGAAATTAAAGCAAAATTATCTAATCAAAAAACCTTATATCCTGCATCTACCTATTATCAATATAGCAATCTAGCTCTTACCTTATTAGGATATGTTGTAGAAGAAATTTCAGGAGAATCTTTTGAAGATTATGTTAAAGAAAATATACTCGTGCCTCTTGATTTATCTGATACAAGTCCAACAATGCCAAAATCATTACATGGAAATAAGTTAGCCATTGGCTATGGTAATTTATCAAGAGAAGGAGAGCGTAAACGACTTAACTTTTTTGAAGCAAATGGTGTAAATGCTGCTGCAGGATTCTCATCGAATGTCGAAGATTTATCAAAATTTGCTTCTTGGCAATTTAGGTTAAGAGATTCTACCATTACCGAAATATTAAAACCTTCTACACTTAAAAACATGCATAATGTTCATTGGATTGATTCAGATTGGAAAGGAACAAGAGGTTTGGGTTTTGGAGTTTACAAAGGTCCGAATGGAGATAAATGGGTTGGACATGGTGGTTATTGTCCAGGATATCAAACAAGTTTTAGAATGCATCTTAAAAGTAAATTTGCATACTCTGTTATGATAAATGCAAATGGTGTAAATCCTAATAAATATGTTTATGGAATACATGAATTATTAAAAAAAGTTAAAACGTTGAAAGACAACAAAACTGATGAAGACAAAAAGGATTTGTCTGCATATATAGGATATTACAATTGGGACATTTCTTCAGAAGTATATATTGCATCATGGGAAGGGAAGTTAACGTTGTTAAATCTACCATCAGATTCTCCAGCTGAATCAATGGTATTATACAAGCATATTGAAGGAGATACATTCCGAAGAATTAGACCTAACGAAGAATTAGGAGAAAAACTATTATTCGAGCGTGAACAGAATGGTAAAATTGTTCGTATGAAAATATTTGAAAATTATATTTATACAAAAGCCGAAAATTAAAAAATCATTGCGATTCTTATCCAAATGTAATTTATAATTATAATGAACAAAGACATCATAGAATTACAAGAAGACGTTTCCAATTCGCCATTATACAGTGAAGATTTAGCTCCAGTTCCACCAAACAAAAGAACGTGGAGCAAATGGCACTTGGCAGCAATTTGGGTTGGAATGGCAGTTTGTATTCCAACATATCTCTTGGCTTCATATATGATAAAAACAGGACTCAATTGGTATGAAGCACTCATTATTATAGGTTTAGCAAACTTAATTATAACAGTGCCAATGGTACTCAATGGTCATGCTGGAGTAAAATATGGCATTCCGTTTCCAGTTATTGGTCGTGCTGCTTTCGGTACAAAAGGGATTCATTTGGCTTCAGTTACCAGAGGTGTTATTGCTTGTGGTTGGTTTGGTGTACAAACGTGGATTGGTGGATTAGCGATTTACGCAATTTTTAATGCTGTTACTGGAACACAGGGAGAATTAGGTTTGTCTGTTGGTAAATTTGTAGGCTTCGGAATTTTCTGGATTATCAACATGTATTTTATTTGGAAAGGAACGGAAAGTATCAAATGGCTTGAAACCTATTCTGCTCCAATTTTAATACTAATGGGAATAGCCTTAATTTATTGGAGTTATGCCAAAGCAGATGGATTTTCAATTGTATTAGATCAAAGTGTTCAATTAGAAAAAACAGCGGCAAACATCACAAAAGATAAAGATGCTTTTTATCTTCATTTGAATGTATTAAAAGATAAAGAAGGAAATTTAAAAACTACAGAATATAATATTGTTTCAGACGAAACTTCTTCTTGGGAAAGGCTTACAAATCAACCAATTTTAATTTTAAATACAGAAAATGTACAAGTACAATTTAGAAATACAGAAAACGAAGAAATTCTTTCAAGTGTTGTTACTGCAAATCTTATAAGTCCTTCCGAAGAAAAAGAAAGTAAACTTTGGAGTTATCTTTTGTGGCTCACAGCAATGGTTGGTTTTTGGGCAACAATGTCAATCAGTATTGCAGATATTACTCGTTTTGCATCTACACAAAAAGACCAAATTGCTGGTCAATTTATTGGTTTACCTTTAACAATGATGCTCTATTCTTTTGTTGGAATTTTTGTTACATCTGCAGCAATTATCAATTTTAAAGATGTTTTAATTGCAGACGATGCACCTTGGGATCCTGTTTCATTAATCGCAAAATTCAAAAATCCTTTTGTTGTCATTATAGCTCAAATTTTTATGCTCATTGCAACATTAAGCACCAATATTGCAGCCAATGTGATTGCTCCTTCCAATGCATTTTCAAATTTATGGCCTAAAAAAATAAGTTTCAGAACAGGAGGAATGATTACTGGAATTTTAGGAATTCTCATTATGCCTTGGTGGTTGCTTGATGAAATTTCAGGATTTTTAATTTTTGTTAGCGGATTATTAGGTCCAGTTTTAGGAATCTTAATTGCTGATTATTACTTTGTTCGGAAAAAGAAAATTGCTTTAGCAGAACTATACAAAGAAGACGGAATCTATTCCTATAATAAAACAGGATACAACAAAGCAGCAATGATTGCCTTATTTACAGGAGTATTTTTAGCCTTAATAGGCTATTGGGTTCCTGAATTAAATTTCTTATATTCATTGTCTTGGTTTACAGGATTTATAATTTCGTTTGTGTTGTATCTTTTATTAATGAAAAACAATAGAACGCAGATGATATAATAGAACACAGATGACGCTGATTATGCAGATATCCGCTGATAAAAAAAGTGTAATAATAATTTCAAAAAAGGTGAACCTATAAAAACATAAAATCATTTTTAATCATAAAGATAGTGTCATCTGCGAATTAATAAATTATTTAAAAGCAACAGAAATTGAAGTTGGTCTTTTACTTAATTTTGGCAAAAAACCCTGAATTAAAGAGAAAAGTATTTTCAAACAATAAAAAAACTAATCAAATTAAATCATAAAAAATCAGCGTCATCAGCGTTCCAAAAAAATAAAAATATGTCAATACTAATAAAAAACGGTCACGTAGTTACAGCATCAGAAAGTTATATTGCAGATATTTATATCGAAGGAGAACAAATTATTGCTATTGGTAAAAACTTGAATTACAAACCAGACAAAGTAATTGATGCAACTGGCAAATTAGTTTTACCTGGTGGTATCGATCCTCATGTGCATCTCGATATGCCTTTTATGGGAACCTATTCCAGTGACGATTACGAAACTGGAACTCGAGCTGCACTTCATGGAGGCACTACAATGGTTATCGATTTTATTCTCCAGACGCAAGGAGACACTTTACACAATGCATTAAAAACCTGGCAACAAAAATCAAAAGGAAAAGCTATTGGTGATTATTCATACCATATGGCTGTAACCGATTTTAATAATGATGTTGCTAAAGAAGTTGTGCAAATGATTGAAGAACAAGGCATCATTTCTTTTAAAACATTTATGGCGTATAAAGGTGCACTAATGATTGATGATGGACAGAT
>CAYRVY010000173.1:0-5095 GCA_964427695.1 uncultured Flavobacteriaceae bacterium | reverse complement strand
ACATTGTTGTGCCTTCGTTATTTATTTTCAATTTTATATTCTATTTCTAGTACTTTGTCTACAAAGTTTTCAATATTTCCAGTTCCCCATTGATTACATGTAGCTATTGTAGAATCTGATAATTTTATTAATTCTTCAGGCTTTATGTAATGCCTTTTATGTCCAGTTCTGTCATAGATTTCTTGTGCTTTTTCGTACGTTTCAAATACGCCTGTACTTCCTTGTAAATTATCTGGAAAAATTGTTTTTAAGTCAGCGTAAGTTATAGTTGGATTATCTTCAACATATTGCTTAATAACAGCATTGACAAGCCTTGCTTTGTTATATTCCTTATTCTTAAATAAAAATTTCGAAAAATCTCGTTTAGAATAATTATATTTATAAAATGTATCTGTAATTACAAAAATCTCATTTTTAGAACTCCTAAATCTTCTGATTACAAGACCAGCTATGGGAATTCCATCTTCAGTTAGGTATCCATCTTGTAATTTCCTTTGAAGTTCGGGCGATATTGAAGTTCCTACCAAAACACCTACCCATTTAGGATCTTCTTCTTTGTTCTCCCAAAAATTTGAATACTTTTCTATTATTTGATTTTTCTCTTTCAGATAGTCTTCAAGCTGAATTAATGTATCATCATTTATTTCATTAATTTTTAGTTCTACAATTGATAAATAGTCAACTCCATACTGAGCTAATATGTCAACTCTTCCATCCCTATTTGAAGTCTTCCTTCCCGCCTTTAAAGCAATCTCCGCATCAAGAACTGTAACATCAGAAAAATTATTAGAATCAAGTTTTAAAACTTCTTCATTTTCCATTAAGTAGGCTTCCATAGCCAATTCTTTTAGAAAAGGATATTCTTTTAATTCTATATTATTCGCAGTTATCTGTCTAAATATTTCCATTTTTTTTTCGTCTTAATGAGGCACAATGTTTTGATATGGTCAGTTTTAATTGATTATATCAGTAGTTAAACGAAGGTAGCTGTTTTTTGTAAGAAAGTCAACCTAAAGGAGTACCAATAAAAAACCTGTCTTTTAGACAAAGACAGGTTAAAATCTATTATTTAAGTAACGTTTCTTACTCTCCCAAAAACGGATAACGATAATCGGTTGGTGTTACAAAGGTTTCTTTAATCATCCTTGGAGACACCCAACGCAATAAGTTTTGTTCAGAACCAGCTTTATCGTTGGTTCCAGAAGCTCTTGCTCCTTCAAAAGGTTGTTGTCCTACAACAGCCTATTATAATTTCGGCGTTAGCATTTGTTTTTTCTCGTTTCATAAATGTTGTCGATTTATCAAAAGTAACGGTTTATCCTTTGATAAATTATTTTATTGAAAATTTTTTCAATACAAAAAAACTAGTATATTTACCTTTGAAGTTTAGAGGATAGGTTTTATTCTATCGATTTTTTCAATTAGAAATACGTTTTAACAGCAAATTCAAATTGATTTATAAAAATGTCCTTAAAAACAGACATATTGTTTTGTTCATAAAAGATCAACATAGCTTTTTTGTATTTTACAGAATCTATTGTTCTAAAAGAAATAGGGCAATATTCACTATTGATTAATATAGCATTACTTATAATACGTGCAGTACGTTTGTTTCCATCGCCAAAAGCTTGGATGTATGATAGCAACACTAAAGCGAGTAATGCTTTTTCAAACGTGCAATCTCGTTTATTAATTAGCTCGCACATATCTTTCAATGCTTCTTTAATTTGGTATTCGTTATCTAAAGGTTTATAATTTGTACCTGAAATACCAACGCGTCTTTTCCTAATATTTCTTGTTACGCCTAAATCTTTAATCAATAAGCTGTGAACATCTTCTATTCTTGCTATTGTTACTTTTGATAAATAATCAGGATTTTCAACAATAAAATCAATGGCTTCTTTATGATTAAGCAACATTACAGCGTCATCTTTTGTTTTTCCTTCAGCTGTTTCCTTTTCTTTGAGTAAGCGTTCAGTTTCTAAAAGTGAATAAGTGTTTCCTTCAATTTGTGATGACTTCCAGCTTAAATCAATCGCAAATCGCTCTATTTCTTTAGCGTATTCTGAATCTGTTAATTCCGAAACATTTTTTTTATATTCTTGTTGAAGATTGTTTAAATGTTTTAATTCAGTAGCAGTAAATAGTTTTACCTTGTTTAAAATTTCTGTCATTAAAAGAAAATTAAAACTGTCTTTAATTTGCCTTTCATCTATTTCTTTATCAAAGTATTGCTTAACATCAATGAGGTGGAATAATTCGTAAGTTTGGCTTACTACATACTTGGTGCCTCTACCTTTTCCTTCAGATAGTATTAAATTATCTGAAATAAGTTTGGTTAAAACTCTTTTTACAGTAGCGTAACTTATATTAAAATGTAACCCTTCATGAATCTCTTTAGATGAAAAAGAAGGGTTTTCTTTTACAAAATCAAGTATTTCTTGTTTTTTAATACCAATCATTTCTTTATCGGCTTACCATTTAAAGCTCATTTGTTTGGCAAATATAGCTCAAATAAGTTAATTGTGAGCTTTAAGCAGAGATAAAATGAGCTTTATTTGGTTTGAGATATATAAACTAAAGCTCGAAGACTAATAATTTGTGGCTCAAAATAGTTGAATTATGAGCTTAAATAAGTTTGTGTTGAGCTATAAGCTATTTAAAATAAGTAGTGATAATTTAGCAGATTAGATTGCCAAAAACTTGTGCATTTACCGCTGAAATTTAGAGGTTAGACTTTTCCGATGAAGAAAATTAGAAGCAATGGACGTTATACTTTGTTGTATTTCGTGTTTATTTTTTTAGATTTTACTTGGTCGAAAATAGTTCTAAAGAAATTGACTTTCCTTCTTCATTGAATTTTATTTTCAAAAAAGTCATTTCTTCAGGGTCTATATTCCAACCATATTTTTCATTATGAAGCACAACATTATATATAAATACTGTAGAGTGTTATTATTCCTAATATATATTCACCTACAAATCTAATGGATTCTATTAAGAATAATTGCAACAAAAAGAAAACCTGTTAAAAAATAACAGGTTTTAGTAATCAAAATATTTGTACAAATTGTTACTCTGCCAAAAACGGATAACGATAATCGGTTGGCGTTACAAAGGTTTCTTTAATCATCCTTGGAGACACCCAACGCAATAAGTTTTGTGCAGAACCAGCTTTATCGTTTGTACCAGAAGCTCTTGCTCCTCCAAAAGGTTGTTGTCCTACAACAGCTCCTGTTGGCTTGTCGTTAATATAGAAGTTTCCAGCACAATTTTGTAAGGCTTTTGTAGCTTCTTCTATAGCGTATCTATCTCTAGCAAGTATAGCTCCTGTTAAAGCATATTCACTTGTTTGATCTACTAATTTTAATGTTTCAGAATAGTCATTCTCATCATACACATAAATAGTAATTACAGGACCAAAAAGCTCTGTACACATGGTTGTATATTTTGGGTCTTTAGCAAGAATAACAGTTGGCTCTATAAAATAGCCTTTGCTTTTATCATAATTTCCACCTGTAATAATTTCGGCATCAGCATCAGCTTTAGCTTGATCAATATATTTAGCCAATTTATCAAAAGAGCCTTCGTGTATTACAGCTGTAACAAAGTTACTCATATCTTCAGGAGAGCCCATTTTAATAGAGTTTACATCGTCTATAAGTTGGGTTTTTACATCATTCCATAAATTACTAGGTATATAAGCTCTTGATGCTGCAGAGCATTTTTGTCCTTGAAACTCAAAAGCACCACGAATAATTGCAGTAGAAACTTGTTTTGAATCAGCGCTTTTATGAGCAACTATAAAGTCTTTTCCACCAGTTTCTCCTACAATTCTTGGGTAAGTCTTGTAATTATGAATATTGTTTCCAATCTTTTTCCAAAGCTCTTTAAAGATAAAAGTAGAGCCTGTAAAATGTAAGCCAGAAAAATCCGGACTACTCATCACTGTATCAGTAATCATAACAGGGTCACCAAAAACGACATTAATAACTCCAGCAGGAACACCAGCTTCTTTAAAAACATCCATAAGTATTTTTGCTGAATAAATTTGACTATCGCTTGGTTTCCAAACCACAACATTTCCCATCATAGCCATACAAGACGGCAAGTTTCCAGCTATTGCAGTAAAATTAAATGGCGTAACAGCATACACGAAACCTTCAAGTGGTCTGTATTCAACTCTATTCCAGGCATCACTTGTACTTTCTGGTTGTTCGTGATAAATGTCTGTCATGAACTGAACATTAAAACGCAAGAAATCTATCAACTCACAAGAAGCATCAATCTCTGCTTGATGAATAGTTTTAGATTGTGCTATCATAGTTGCAGCATTTATTTTTGCTCTATACGGACCAGCAATTAATTCGGCAGCTTTTAAAAAGATACCAGCACGTTGTTCCCAAGGTAATTGAGACCATGATTTTCTCGCTTCTAAAGCAGTAGAAATAGCATCTTCAATGTGATTTTTTTCTGCTAAATGATAAGTTCCAACAATATGTTGATGATCGTGAGGAGGAGACATTGTTCTGGTATTACCAGTTGTAATATCTTTTCCGTTTATATAAAAAGGCACATCAATTTTGCCGTTAAACATTTCTTTATATGTTTTAAGTACAGCTTCACGTTCTGGAGAATCAGGCGCATACGATTTAATAGGTTCGTTTACAGCAATTGGTACATTGAAAAATCCTGTTGACATTATTTATTTTGGTTTAATGTTTTATTAAAAGTCGAGTTCATCTTCGCGAAAAGCTATGATGAATAAATGATTACAAAGTTACGACTTTTTTGAGGATTCTTTATTTGAAGGATTACAAAAACCGCATTAAAATATTGGTAATTTTTTGTAAGTTGCTGTATCGTTTAAAGACTACAACTTTTATGTGTACAGTGACTATAATTCCGAAAGGGAAGAACGATTTTGTATTAACATCCAATCGTGATGAAGCTCCAAACAGAAGGTCACTTCCGCCCGAAATTTATGCTATTAATAAGACTAAAATGATGTTTCCAAAAGATGAACTTGCTGGAGGAACCTGGATTGGAGTAAGCGAGAAAAACAGATTAATTTGTTTACTAAACGGAGGATTTA
>CAYRVY010000172.1:0-5117 GCA_964427695.1 uncultured Flavobacteriaceae bacterium | reverse complement strand
TTATGAATGGAACTCAAATTCTTTTACTTATAGCAGCATATTTTGGTTTGCTTATGCTCATCTCCTATTTTACAGGGAAAAACGACTCGAATGATACGTTTTTTAAAGCTAATAAACAATCGCCTTGGTATATTGTTGCTTTTGGAATGGTAGGAGCTTCACTTTCGGGAGTAACATTTATTTCTGTTCCCGGAATGATTGGTGGAGAACAATTTGCCTATATGCAAGGTGTTTTTGGGTTTTTTATTGGGTACCTTTTTATAGCATTTGTGTTATTGCCGATATATTATAGACTAAATGTTACATCAATTTATCAATATCTTGAACAACGTTTTGGAAAAGTAAGCTATAAAACTGGTGCGTTTTTCTTTTTACTTTCAAGAGTTACTGGAGCATCATTTAGATTATTTTTAGTTGCACTTGTTATGCAGTATATAGTTTTTGAACAGCTTGGTGTTCCGTTTTGGACAACTGTGGCTATTTCAATTTTATTAATTTGGATATATACGTTTAGAGGTGGCATAAAAACTATTGTTTGGACAGACACTTTACAAACTTTAGCAATGTTAACAGCTATTGGCGTAGCCATTTATTTAATAAATCAAAAATTAGATTGGTCTTCTTTGGAGTTTTTAAATTCGGGTGAGTTTGGAGTTAAAAATAGAATTTTCTTTTTCGATGATCCAAATTCTAAAACCTATTTCTGGAAATATTTTATTGGTGGAATTTTTATTGCAATTTCAATGACTGGATTAGACCAAGACATGATGCAAAAAAACCTAACCTGTAAAACCAAAAAAGATTCACAAAAAAATATGATAACTATGGCAACACTATTGGTTATTGTTAATTTTGTATTTCTATCTTTAGGAGCATTATTGTTTATTTATGCAGATAAATTTGGTTTACAAATTCCAGTTGTAGATGGCAAAACGAGAACCGATTTGTTGTTTCCAGAAATTGCAATGAATCAAGGTTTAGGAACTGGTTTAGCAATTACATTTCTTATTGGTTTAATTGCCGCTGCTTACTCAAGTGCTGATAGTGCTTTAACGTCTTTAACAACATCATTTTCGGTTGATTTTTTAAACATTGAAAAAAGACCTAAAAACGAACAAAAACCGTTACGTAAAAAAGTACATATTGGTGTTTCAATTGTATTGATATTAGTCGTTATTCTTTTTAATAATCTCGATGGCAATGTAGTTGGAAACTTATTTAAATTTGCAACATTTACTTATGGTCCATTATTAGGATTATTTGCTTTTGGGATTTTAACCAAGTTTCAAATTAAGGATAATTATGCTTGGGTTGTTGCACTTACAGCAATAGCAGTAACTTATCTAATTACAACTTTACCAGAAAGTGTCATTGGTAGCTATCAGTTTCATTGGGAAATTTTACCAATAAATGGTTTACTTACCTTTATAGGTTTAATATTGATTCGTAGCAAGAAGCGTTAAGGTACAAGCCTCTTCAAAACCTATGTTATTCTCTTTTAAAATTTGATAAAACTCTGGGTTTTCAGTTCCTGGATTAAATATTACACGTTTTGGTTGTAATGAAACTATGTAGTTATAAAATTCTTTTTGCCTTTTCGGGTTCATATAAAGTGTGACTGTATCAATCTCATTATAATGTTTCAACTCTGTATCAATTTTTATTCCTGAAACTTCGCCTTCTTTTAAACCATAAGCAACAAGATCTAAATCATTATTAACTAAGCGTTTAATTGCCATATTAGAGTATCTAATAGGATTTAAAGATGCACCGAGAACCAAGGTTTTTTTGTACATATGTTAAATTGATGTTAACTACTGTTAAAAAAAGTAACAGGAATCAAATTTAGTCGTCTGTTAGATATAAATGAAATAAATTCATTTAAAAGACAAATTATCAATCAATCAATCAAAAACGAATGAAAAGACTAATCACCTTATGTGTGTTATCGCTATGTACTATTTTAAGCGTACAAGCAACCGAAAAAGAAGCACTTGTGGACGGCTCCATCTCTGGAAAAGTTTATGATGCTACTCTAAACGAACCCTTACCTTATGTAAACATAGTTATAAAAAATTCAGAAGGAGAAATTGTAACAGGTGGAATTACATTAGAAGACGGAACATTTAAAATTACGAAAATTCCTGAAGGAAACATTACTGTAACCATACAATATATTGGTTACAAACCTGTAGTTAAAGAATTAACCATTAACAACAAAAACAGAAAAGTAGATTTTGGTAATATAATGCTTGAAGAAGAAGCTGCAGGACTAGATGAAGTAACAGTTATAGCCGAAGTATCTACAATACAACAAAGAGTTGACAGAAAGGTAATTACCATAGGAAAAGATTTAGCTGCAAGTGGTACTGCTTCAGATATTATGGTTGGAATTCCATCGGTTAGTATAGATGCCCAAACGGGTGATATTAGCATGCGAGGCAACTCCAATGTACGCGTAATGGTAGATGGTAAATTATCTAACATTCCGACTGCACAATTGTTAAAACAAATTCCCTCTGCTTCAATTAAATCTATAGAATTAATTACCAACCCTTCGGCCAAATATAATCCAGAAGGTATGAGTGGGATTATAAATATTGTGCTACATAAAAACACAATGATAGGATTTAATGGCAGTACAAGTGTTGGTTTGAGATACGAAAAGGAACCAAAATTTAATAGCTCATTGAGTATGAATTATCGTAACGGTAAATTTAATTTATTTGGAAACTACAGTAATAATATTTCTAAAAATGTTAATTACGGATTTATAGACAGAATTGAGCAAAATACACTTCAAACGATAGATATTTTAGATGACAGAAAATCACATTCATTTAAAGTGGGTCTTGATTTTTATTTAAACGATAAGAATACGCTTTCAGTTTTTACTAACCAAAACCTTTTTGCTGGTGGAACAAATGCCGAAACTGACATCTTTTTTAGCGATACTGCTTTCGATCAAAGCCAAATTATATCTAATGATGGAGACAATACCTCTCAACAATATAATTTTAATTATAAATTAGATTTTAACAAAGAAGGGCAGAATCTTGAACTTGAAGTAGATTACAACAACTATAATGGTGACACAAGAACAGACAACTCTTTTTCTGGGTTTATTGTAAGACCTAATTATTTTGAGCTTAACGATACCGAAAGAAATCGTACAACTATTAATTTAGATTATGTTGACCCTTTATCTGAAACCACTAAATTAGAATTAGGGCTGCAAGCAAGGTTATTCAATAATGCTATTAATTACGAATCGGACGGACGATCTCAAAATATGTTAGGAGATTATATTCCTACATCAACCTATTTTGATTATAGCAGAGATATTTATTCAGCATATGCAACCTATAGTAAAAAGTTTGAAAAGTGGACCTATCAAATAGGTTTACGCGCCGAAAATGTTCAAGTTGAAACCCTAGCAATAGAAACTGATTTACAAACTAATGCAATTACGACTTTACCATTTGACAATGATTATTTTCAAGTCTATCCATCAGCATTTTTTACATATAGTCCATCTGAAAAAAATTCCTATCAGTTAAGCTATAGCAGACGCGTTGACAGACCAGGAGTTGGACAAGTAAATCCATTACCTGAATTTAGTACTCCTTTAATTTCTAAATTTGGAAATCAAACATTGTTACCACAATTCACCAATTCAATTGAAACTAATTATACCAGAACATTAAATAATAGAAAAGGAAGTATTACTACTGGATTATTCTATAGAGTTATAAAAGACGAGATTTCAACTGTAGTTTTAATTGATAGAGCAGATTTAAACAGATTAATTTTAACCGATGATAATTTTGATGATACTACAGCTTTTGGTTTTGAATTTTCTACTAATTATCGCCCTACAAAGTGGTGGAGTATTAATGGAAGTTTTGATTTCTATTCTCAAACTCAAAAAAGTATAAGTGAAAGACTAACTGCTCCTTCAGAAATTGCAACTGAAAACGATATAGTTTTAGAAACTGTTGAAGTTGACAATTTAGCATGGAATTTTAGAATGTATAATAATTTTAAAGTGAGTAAGAGTTTATCGTTTACAGCATTTGGATTTTATAGAGGGAAAAACGAAAGCGTTCAATTTGATGTGGATCCAATGTACTTTGTAAATCTAGGAATGCGTTATAGTTTTCTTGATAGTAAGGCTACATTTGGTTTAAGTTTTAATGATGTCTTTAATACGATGAAATTTGCTGGAAAAGCACACAGACCTTTTGCACAAGAAATTGAATTTAACTGGGAAAGCAATACTGTAGCAGCCAGTCTATCGTATCGCTTTGGAAGTGGAAAATACAGAGCAAAATCTCGTAAGCGAAGAGATAATGATGAAAAATCAGGAGGAGGAATCTTTTAAAAAACAAATAAACCCAATTAATAACCTACATAATAGTTGATGGTTAGTGTTAATGTTTGGTTATTAATAAGAAAACCCAAAGTGTTATGACTTTGGGTTTTCAGTTTAAAAAATAATTCCTCAATGCAAAGCATTAAGGTTACCGCTGAAATTGTCATTCTCGCGAATCCCGATAACTATCGGGAGGGAATCTAAACTGTTAAAATTGGTTAAAATTTTGTATGCAATGAAATAAAAATCAATTTTTTACGTCTTATATATAGAGTATTTTTAGTAAGTGTTAATGTTGGTTAATAGCAAGAAAACCGAAACAGTCTTTTGTTTCGGTTTTTTTTATTTATTCCCTTGAACGAGGGAATCTTTTTAATGACATTGATTCAGTTCCTCTTTTAAGAGATTCCTGCCTTCGCAGGAATTTACCACTTAATAATCACACTTCCCCAAGTAAATCCACTGCCAAAAGCAGCCAACACAACAGTATCATCATCTTTTACTTTACCTTGTTCCCAGGCTTCTGTAAGGGCTATAATAATAGACGCAGCTGTAGTATTACCATATTTCATAATATTATTAAAAACCTGATCGTCTCTCAAACCAAACCTTCGTTGTACAAATTGAGAAATACGCAAATTCGCCTGATGCGGAATAAACAAATCGATATCTTCTTTTGATAAATTGTTTTGGCTATATTCTAACATAAGACTGAATTAGCGTTTGTTTTCCATATTTCCCA
>CAYRVY010000171.1:0-5180 GCA_964427695.1 uncultured Flavobacteriaceae bacterium | reverse complement strand
CTAATTCGTAATCTATATGCTGAATTGTTACCAATTGATCTCTGTTTACATTATTGAGATTAAACTTTATAATTTGCCTTGGCGTTTTTACTATAAACTGATTTAAAACGCGTTCAATAACTTCTGGCGTTAAACCATATATATCCTGAAGCTGTACACCAGCAATAAAACCACCAGCAAATTTGTTTCTATAATTAATAATGCGTTCTGAAAGTTTTTCGCCTATGCCATTTACTTTTCGTAATTGAATTACTGTAGCCGTATTCAAATCTATTTTTTCATTATAGCTTTTTGGTAAGTTATTGTTTTGATAAGTAAATGCATTTTTAAATTTAGTGTCAGTAACCCAATCTGGAAACTTAAAATAAGCAGAAATAACATCTAACAAAGAATCTGAAATCTTTGTAACATTTTGAAACTCTTTAGAAGAGTTTACCCATTTGTTTGTTTCTCTAAATTTGAGTAATCTATCAATCTCTTCATTAGTCATACCTAGAGTATAACCTTTATAATCTGTAATATAATTTGGATTGAAAGGGAATATTTTTGGTTTACGATTTTTAATTTCGACAAGGCGTAACGAATCAATTTCATTTTGAAATATTTCCAATTCGGGTTGATTAACCGAAATCTCTTCAGAAGAAAAAGAAGTAAAAAAGTAGATACACTGAAAAATGATGATGAGTAATAACAATAAAAAAATCCCACTTCGTTGTTTTTTGGTAAACTTGAAATGGGATTTAATTTGCATATTATTAATTTTATATATAGGACAAATTGAATTCGCAATAAAAATTTAAAATCCTAATTAAGCTTTTTTGAGGCTCATTTCATAATATTAAATGTATTTTTTATTCTTCACTCCGTTTTATAGCACTTACATATTTTGCCATTTCTTCTCTAACTTTTGGAAACAAGAAGAACAAGCCTATCATGTTAGGGAATACTAAAGCAAGAATCATTGCATCTGAAAATTTAATTACAGCATCTAATGTTGCAGCTGCACCAATTACAATAAATACCAAAAATAAAATCTTATATACAGTATCTGCAGTTTTTCCTTTTCCAAATAAATATTTCCAAGATTGTAAGCCATAATAAGACCATGATATCATTGTTGAGAATGCAAATAATACAATTGCTATTGTTAAAATATACGAGAATCCTGGAATTACAGAATCGAAAGCCATCGATGTTAAATCTACACCACCAATAGAACTTCCATCAGAATTTAAGACTACATTACTAAATCCATCGCCTCCATATTGGAAAACACTTTGCATATTACCTCCATCTATATTAAAGAAAATAATAACTAAAGCTGTCATGGTACAAATTACAACAGTATCTATAAACGGTTCAAGAAGTGCTACTACACCTTCGGACGCAGGATAGTTTGTTTTTACTGCTGAATGTGCAATTGCTGCAGAACCTGCTCCGGCTTCATTTGAAAATGCTGCACGTTGAAACCCAACTATAAGCACTCCAACCAATCCACCAAGTCCAGCCATTGGTGTGAATGCACCGTTAAAAATCAATCCGAATGCTGTACCAATATCACTAAAGTTTGCGAAAATGATAACTAAAGCTGCAAGCACATAGATTCCTGCCATAAATGGCACAACCTTCTCCGTTATCTTTGCAATTCTTTTAATTCCTCCAATAATTACTATTCCTACTAAAGCAGCCAGAATAAGTCCGATTACAAATCCCATCGAACCTCCTTCAAGTCCTAACATTGAAGAAATTTGAACTGTCGCTTGGTTTGATTGAAATGCATTTCCGCCACCAAATGATGCTCCAATACATAAAATAGCAAAAAGGACAGCAAGTACTTTTCCAAATTTTGCCATTCCTCTTTCCTTTAATCCTTTTGACAAATAATACATTGGCCCTCCATAAACTGTTCCGTCTTCACCAACATCTCTATATTTTACACCAAGTGTACATTCTACAAATTTTGTTGACATCCCGATTATTCCACAAACTACCATCCAAAATGTAGCTCCAGGTCCACCAAGTGCAATTGCTACTGCAACGCCTGCAATATTTCCTAAACCAACAGTTCCAGAAACTGCAGTTGCCAAGGCTTGAAAATGTGAAACTTCTCCTTCTTTGCTTTCGTCTCTAATGGTATCTGGAATATCTCCATCAATTACCAATTCAGATTTCTCAACACCATGTCCTTCAATTTCATCATATTTTCCTCTTACTGTGTTTATTGCTAATTTAAATTTTGAAAACCCTGGAAACCCAAAATAAAAAGTAAAAAATGTTGCTCCAACAACTAAAAGTATTACAACAACTGGTATATCATTTCCAGCAATAGGAATAGGATAAAAAACTAAGCCTTCCCACCAATTAGCTACTGGCATAAAGGCATCATTTACTCTTTCGTCCAAACCTTTGTCTTGAGCAAATGTTAAAAATGGTAATATTAAAGCAAAAATTGAAAGAAGATATTTCTTCATAATAATAAAGTATTAGTTAGTTTTTTTTGAGAAAATTAAAATTAAAGACAGCAAGATGCTAAAAATAAATGAGTTTTTAAAAGTATAATACCAATTTAACTCAATTTATATTATAATGAATTGTGTTTTTGGATTTGTATTGATTCTATAAATCGAAAACTGAGCTACGCTTGGTATAAACTAAATCTTTAATACGCATCCAAAATGCTATAAATAAATATAATGCAAACCCAAAACCTAAGGTTACAAATGTGAGATATATAAAAGAGGTACGTACCACTTTGGCTCGCATCCCTAAACGATCGGCAATACGCTGGCAAACATAGTAACCATGTTTTTGAAAATAGAGTAAAACTTTATAAAAAACGTTCATACTGCAAGTTATTAAAAGTTATTGAGTTATTGAGTTATTGTCCACAAACCTATCTGCTCATAGGCTTTTACACGAATTTATTTTGTTTTTTATGTCTTTTGACTTAAAATTTAATGCTTAAATATTAGGGTTTTCAAGAAATGCTTTTTCTCTTTGTTCCTCCTAACAATCTATTACCAATGGCACATTGTAAACATTTATTTTTATCGCAATATTCGTTTTTAAGTTGTAATAATGCTTGAGATTGTAATGCTGTTTTAGAAACCGATTTTAATGTATTAAACTTTTCTACAATACTATTCTTTTCTGAAGTTATATTCTGAATAACCGCAACAATGTCATCATCTATTTCTTTCCCTTGCTCTTTTGCATAACTAAATTTAAGCGGAATAATAGTATTAATGATTAACAAATCTATAAATGGTTTGGTTAGTGTTTTTTTAGTTTGCTTTGAGCTCTTATTAAATGTATAATGTGTTTCCCAAAATGATGCTGTTGAAACAGCAAACAGTTTATACAATTCTTCTATGAATTTTGCGTTCATTATTTTTGAAAACAAGCTGTTTTGTTTATTGTACAACATCGCTAATTGAGATAATCTGATTGTTGGAAAATTTGATGGTCGCAATCTAAAAAACTGCAAAGGTGTAACACTTTTATTTGATAGATTAAATTTTTGTTTTAAAAATTGATATTCTTTAAGCAATTCTATATAATATGTTTCTTGAACATCTTGATCCAACAAGTCTGCTTGTCCAAAAAATAGTGCTTCTAAACTCATGGGTTTAGATTGTTGTTTTCTAACAACTGAAAAATCGAAAGAATTAGAAATACTAAAGAATGCTTCTCCATTCACTTTCAATCCAAAGTTTTTAGCTAGCATTTTAAACAACACTTCTTCCCAATTATTAGAAGATGCTTTCAACAATTTTTCTATGTCTATAGATTTACGCTCAAGACGCTCAAAATACAATCGCTCTAACCAATTTTGAATCACAAAATCATCGACAGTAGCAAAATCATTCTCACAATTAATCCATTTTTGTGTTTTAGAAAACAGCTTTTGGTAATTTTGTAAGGCTTCTTTTGAAACTACTCCTTTTAATTCTAAAGTTGGTATTGTTGTACTATCTTTTCTGAAAATATCTGTATCATGTTCCCAGACTACATGAAGTATTACATTATCGTAAGCCTTATCTTTTTCGTGATTATGTACAAACCAATCGCTAGATTTTACATGAATCTCTACATTCCCAGCCCAAAGCTGATTATCGATTTTTAGTTGTGCTGCAAAAAAATCTGGTCCAGAATTTTGGTTATGTTGCCCAACTAAAATTATAGAAATGTGTTCACCCTCTGTGGTTTTTAAATTTGTAAGATTAATTTTTTTATATTTCCATAAATAGTGGAGAAAATCTTCTTGCATATTTTTTATAAAGCACCAATATACAAATTCCAAATTCCAAAGTAATCAAATCAAATATGCAGAAATTTGTAATGAATTTAAAAAATTATAGACTATTTTAAAATGAAAAATTTATTAAAGTCAATATTCATTGCTATTTTTCCAATGCTTGCTTTGTATGTATTAATCAATAGCAGTTTGCATTTAATACAACATGACCTCTCGTTTCGCTATTTAGGACGATTAGTTTCTGCATTAACCATAGTCGTTTTGTTTGCAGGTTTGTTTATTAAATCTCAAGCACGAACTTCCAGAAACCTTAATATTTATTCGTTCTTCATCATACTTGGTTTTTTAACAAGTCTTGTATTTGGAGGAATTATTGAAAATAATGATGTGGTTGGTTCTTCTATGAGTTTTGCACTGGTCTTATCTTGGATTGTTTATTTAAAATGGTATTCGGTTTTTGAAGATAGAGATGATACCATTTTAAAAGTTGGAAACTCATTGCCATTTTTTGAGTTAGAAGATTCTGAAAAAAACAAAGTTTCTACTGAAATTTTTTCAGGAAATCTCTCTATTTATCTTTTTTATCGTGGTAATTGGTGCCCATTGTGTATGGCGCAAATAAAAGAAATCGCATCGCAATATAAACAACTCGAACAGCGAGGTGTGAATATGATTTTTGTAAGCCCACAACCTCACAGTTTCTCTAAAAAGTTAGCCGATAAATATAAACTAAACTTTAATTTCTTAACTGATGCCAATAACACCGTTGCAAAACAATTAGGCATTTTTGCCAAAACGGAATTCCAGCAGGATTTCAAGTTTTGGGTTACGATAATGATACTGTTTTACCAACTGTTATTATTACAGATGCTAACGGGAAAATTGTGTTTGCAGACCTTACAGACAATTATAGACTACGTCC
>CAYRVY010000170.1:0-5195 GCA_964427695.1 uncultured Flavobacteriaceae bacterium | reverse complement strand
AAGATAAGGTTTGGTGGGGAAACATCAATATTCCGTTTGAAAGTGATGCGTTTAAAAATTTGTACGATAAAGTGGTTGACTACTTATCGAACAAAGAAGTTTTTGTTCGTGACAGTTTTGTTTGTGCAGATCATAATTATAGAACAAGTATTCGTGTTATAAATGAGCATCCTTGGAGTAATATGTTTGCTTACAATATGTTTTTACGTCCAACTGAAGATGAATTAGAATCCTTTAAACCAGAATGGCTTATTGTAAATGCTTCAGGTTTTATGGCGATTCCAGGTGAAGACAGTACAAGACAACACAATTTTGCCATTTTAGATTTTACTCGAAAAATTGCCTTAATTGGTGGCACAGGTTATACTGGAGAGATTAAAAAAGGTATTTTTTCGGCTTTAAATTTTGTATTACCTGTTTTTAAAAACACCTTACCAATGCACTGTAGTGCAAATATTGGTAAAGATGGAGATACTGCAATTTTCTTCGGATTATCAGGAACTGGAAAAACTACACTTTCTACAGATCCAAACCGTAGTTTAATTGGTGATGATGAACATGGTTGGACAAATGAAAATACTGTATTTAATTTTGAAGGTGGCTGTTATGCAAAAGTTATCAACCTTTCAAGGGATAGCGAACCAGAAATATACGATGCCATTAAAAAAGGAGCTATCCTAGAGAATGTCATTTTGGATAAAAACGGTGTAGTAGATTATGAAAACACTTCCATAACACAGAACACCAGAGTAAGTTACCCTATTTATCATATCGATAATATACAAGTTCCTTCTATAGGTAAGAATCCTAAAAATATATTCTTTTTAACAGCAGATGCTTTTGGTGTATTGCCTCCAATATCTAAACTTACTCCAGGACAAGCAGCCTATCATTTTATATCTGGTTATACCGCTAAAGTAGCTGGAACAGAAGCAGGAATTAATGAGCCTTTACCAAGTTTTTCAGCATGTTTTGGAGCGCCTTTCATGCCTTTACATCCAACTAAATATGCCGAAATGTTAAGTGAGAAAATCCAAGATTCTGGTGTTACTGTATGGTTAGTAAATACAGGTTGGACTGGTGGTCCTTATGGAATAGGTAAAAGAATGAAGCTAAAATACACAAGAGCTATGATTACTGCTGCTATGGATGGAAGTTTAGAAGCTGCCAATAAAGACAATTATGATATACACACTGTATTTGGCGTTGCACAACCAAGAACGTGCCCTAATGTGCCAGATGAAGTGTTAAGCCCAAGAAGCACCTGGAATAACGATAAAGGATATTATAAAACGGCATATAAATTAGCGAGAGCTTTTAGAGATAATTTCAAGCAATTTGAAGAATTTGCAAATGATGAAATTATGGCTGGGGCACCTAATGTAAAATAATGACACTATAATAACAGAAATAAAAAAGTGCGATTTAATATTAAATCGCACTTTTTTACACTTACTGCTAATCTATTTTATTTTTTTATTTGCTTTCTCAATGTACTTTTCTAAAGCCATTGTCATAGATGGTGTCTCGGGAGTTGGTGCTGCTATATCTACTCTTAAACTTCTGTTCTCTACAGCTTTTATTGTAGTGTTTCCGAAAACAGCTATACGAGTTTCGTTTTGCTTAAAATCAGGAAAATTATGGAATAATGAATCTATCCCTGAAGGGCTAAAAAATACTAAAATATCGTAATAAACATTTTCCAAATCAGACAAATCGCTAATTACTGTTTTATAGAATGTTGCTTGTTTCCAATTAATACCCAAACTATCTAAAATAGTAGGAACTTCTGGTTTAAGTTTATCGGTAGAAGGCAGTAAAAAAGCTTCTCCTTTATATTTTTTTATCAATGGCGAAAGCTCGCTAAACGTTCGTTTACCAACATAAATTTTACGCTTTCTGTACACCACATATTTTTGCAAATAAAATGCAACAGCTTCAGATTGGCAAAAATACTTCATAGTATCTGGAACTTTAAAACGCATTTCTTCTGCGACTCTAAAAAAATGATCTACGGCATTCCTACTCGTTAGTATTATTGCTGTATAGTTATTTAAATCTACTTTTTGTAGCCTTATTTCTTTAGATGCTACACCTTCAACATGTATAAATGGTCGAAAATCAATTTTTACTTTTTGCTTTTTCTGAAGATCAAAATAAGGAGAATTTTCTATTTTAGGTTCAGGTTGAGAAACCAGTATTGTTTTCACTTTCATATAACTCGACTTGTTATTTCCTCTTGTAAGGTTAGTTCAAAACCTTATATAAAATTATATAAGGAGCAATTTCAAGTGCGCAAAGATACAAAATAAAATAAAACAAGTTATTTAAAATTAACTTTTGATGCATTTTAAAAGAAGTTATAAATCCAACCAGATTTATAATAAGTAATACCCCTATTACAAAATAAAGTATTGTTTTAGTTGGCTGTACAGCAAAAATTAATAGAACATTAATAGGCAAAAGAACTAAACCAATATAGTTTTTATAATTTGTTTTTTGAAATATATACGAATCGATTAATGAATCTATTTCAAAAATGCTACCTATTAATCGCTCTAATAATACTTTTATTAAAATTATTGCGCCAATGCCAATAAGAAGCTTTATAAAAAATGATATGCTAAAAGCAATAGATTCAAAAAACGTATTATCTAAAATAATGAAGAAAAGAGAAAAAGAGATAATAAAGTTTAAAAATAAAAACCCTTCAAACTGATCTATAAATTTTTGTTTTTTAGAGTAAACTTTTAAATACTTAGAGCTTCCTATTACCCATAAAAAATCATTAAATCTATTAGAAAAAGCTGCTTTAGTAAAAGCCAAAATACTGATGCATAAAACAATTAAAATTGTAATCCATTCGTTAGATATTATTTCGCGTAACATAATCGCTAAATTATGAAGAATATTTCTATAAAATTAATCCTGTAAATAACTTACACCAACTTAAGTTTGTAATGACGTGAAACTATATTGAATTATTTTTTGCAAGATTGAAAAAAAAAATTTAGCACAGCTTTTGCTACGGTAAAATATTTTTGCGAAGATATTGTGAAAAATAAACGATATAACACAACATTATAAAGTTAATTTGGTGTTATTTTTGCTAAAATTATTTTTTTAATGCAAGATGCAATTATCATCATACCAACCTTCAACGAAATTGAAAACATTGAAGACATTATTAGAGCAGTATTTAGTTTAGAAAAAGTCTTTGACATTCTTGTGGTTGACGACAATTCTCCAGATTTAACATCGCTTAAAGTAAAAGAATTACAAAACGAATTTGAAGGTAAATTATTTTTGGAAACGCGACATGAAAAGTCTGGTCTTGGCACAGCTTATATTCATGGATTTAATTGGTGTTTAGAACACAATTATAACTATATTTTCGAGATGGATGCCGATTTTTCACATAACCCTAAAGATCTTATAGATTTATATAATGCTTGTCACATTGATGGTGCAGATGTTTCAATAGGTTCCAGATACATAAAAGGTGTTAATGTGGTTAATTGGCCAATGGGAAGGGTAATATTATCCTATTTAGCTTCGGTTTATGTTCGTGTAATAACAGGAATGAAAATACAAGACACAACTGCTGGATTTATTTGTTACAAGCGTCATGTTTTAGAAAATTTAGATCTTAAAAGAATTAAGTTTGTAGGTTATGCTTTTCAGATTGAAATGAAATTTAAAGCACATCTAAAACACTATAAAATTGTCGAAATTCCAGTAATATTTACTGATAGAGCAAAAGGGAAATCAAAATTAAATTCTAGCATAATTTCTGAAGCAATATTTGGAGTATTTACAATGAAGTTTAAAAGTATATTTAATAAATCCTAAAATGAAAAACAAAACTGTACTTATTAAGAATGCTAAAATAGTTAATGAAGGCACTATTTTTAATGGCGATATTCTTATTGAAAATGAATATATAAAAGAAATTGCAGATTCAATCAGTGTAAAATCTGCAGATGTGCATGTTTTTGACGCCGAAAACAACTATGTATTTCCTGGTGTAATAGATGACCAAGTGCATTTTAGAGAACCAGGGCTTACCCATAAGGCAAATATAGAAAGCGAATCTCAAGCTGCAATAGCTGGAGGCATTACGTCTTTTATTGAGATGCCCAATACTATACCACATACCACCACAATTGAAAAATTGGAAGATAAGTTTGAAATAGCTTCAAAAACATCGTACGCAAATTATTCGTTTATGTTTGGTGGCACTAACGACAATATTGATGAAATCTTAAAATTAGATGTTAAAAAAGTAGCTGGCATAAAATTGTTTTTAGGATCATCTACAGGAAATATGTTGGTTGACAATCCAGAGGTTTTAGAAAAAATATTTTCGAGCACAGATTTGCTAATTGCTGTGCATTGTGAGGATGAAGCAACAATTAAAGGAAATCTTGAAAAGTATATAGAGCGGTTTGGTGAGGATATTCCTATAGAATATCATCCAATTATTAGAAGTGAGGAAGCCTGTTATCTCTCGTCATCAAAAGCTATTGAATTGGCAAAAAAAACTGGAGCACGATTACATGTGTTTCATCTTTCTACTGGAAAAGAAACAGCGTTATTTACTAACAAAATTCCTTTAAAAGATAAAAAAATTACTGCCGAAGTTTGTATACATCATCTATGGTTTTCAGACGAAGATTATAACAAAAAAGGAGCCTTAATTAAATGGAATCCCGCAATAAAAACTAAAAAAGACAGAGAACAACTCTGGAAGGCATTACTAGATAATCGTATAGATGTTATAGCAACAGATCATGCGCCACATACTTTAGAAGAAAAAGAAAACGTTTATACCAAAGCTCCTGCTGGAGGTCCTTTGGTGCAACATGGTTTGGTTGCGATGTTAGAAGCTCATCATAATGGTAAAATTACATTAGAAAAAATTGTAGAAAAAATGTGTCACAATCCTTCTATATTATTTCAAATCGAAAAACGAGGCTATATTAAAGAAGGATACTTTGCCGATTTGGTAATTGTAAATATTAATAATCCGTGGACAGTGAAAAAAGAAAATATACTTTACAAATGTGGTTGGTCGCCTTTTGAAAATACCACTTTTAAGTCCAGAATTACTCATACATTTGTAAATGGAAGTTTAGTATATAAGAATTTTAAGCTTTATAAGGTTAAAGCTGCAAAGCGATTAACATTTAACA
>CAYRVY010000169.1:0-5205 GCA_964427695.1 uncultured Flavobacteriaceae bacterium | reverse complement strand
AGGAAGAACTATTCAACGTCTTACTTATAAAACGAACTCAAACACGTTTATAAAAAGCATTAATTTAAATAATGTTGAAAGCGGAATTTATTTGTTAGAAATAAAACAAGGCAATAAAAAGACAACTAAAAAGCCACTAAAAAAATAATCATCAATTAATGGTTTAGAAAATTAGTATCTTCCAAATTATCAAATTTAGCATCAAAGCAATCACTTATTATATTGCTTTGATGCTTTTTATGAATACTCATTCGATTAAAATATATCTAAATTAATTTTAATTTATTCTGTTAAGATAATCTCTCTTCTCCTCTTTTTGCACTTCAAATGTTAAACTTTGTTAAATATAATACCTTTTTATACATAGTACTGTAACAATAATATCTTTATGTCGTCTATAAGGTAAATAACAACATTAAAAATAAAATAATGAAAACATTAAACAAAGTTAGAATTCCACAAAGATTAAATAATACAAGAGCTATTATTTGGAATACAAAAAGACGTTACAGCTAAACTGTATAAAATTAAAACAATTTATAAACCAATTAAAAATTAGAAATCATGAGAAATTTAAACAAAGTTAGAATTCCGCATAGATTAAGCACAACAAGATCACGTGTCTGGAATGAGAAAAGACGTTATAGTTAACCGTAGAAAACTAAAACATAAATTATTAACAATTAATAATGAGAACAATGAGAACATTTAGTAATAATAAGCATAGAATATCAAAGATTACTCAAAAACTAATCAAGATTAATTATAATAGATTAAATTTTAAAAATTATGAAGAAATCATGCTTTCAGGAAATATGCGATATTCAAATTAGAAATTGCTACAGAACAGAAAAAGGCTGAATTTAGTTTAAACTTAAAATTCGGCCTTTTATTTTTTTGATAAGGAAGTATGTCAATATAATTAATTCTTCATAAAAAAAAATTCCTTAAATTTTATATAATTCTAATAATTGTAGTAAATAATCAGAATTATCGTTTATACCTTTTTAACACGAACCGCATTCATACCTTTCATGCCGCGCTCAAGTTCAAAAGCTACAGTATCGTTTTCTTGAATTTCATCTAATAAACCACTTACATGTACAAAATGTTTTTCCTGAGTTTGGCTATCTAATATAAAACCAAAGCCTTTAGAAGTGTCAAAAAACGAAACCTTACCTTGTCTGACAGTATTTTTATCTTCATCATCTCCTTCTTCCTTTTTAGGAATACCAATTTCTATGCTTTCTGCTTCAATTTTTACTTTCAGTGAAGGATCAGGAGGAGTATCTGTTAAATTTCCATTATAATCTACATATGCAAACTGAATGCCTTGCCCTTTTCCTTTTGCTTCAGCTTTACGTGCCTCTTTTTTCTTTTGTTTATCCTCTCTTTTTTTTAAGCGCTTTTTTTCTTTTTCAAGCTTATTAAAGGTCTGTTGCGATTTTGCCATTATAATAAATTAAATTTTTAACAGTGCAAATATAATATTTTTATAAGAAAGTATCCTAAATTTGTTATAAGCGTTTTTATAGACAACATTAAATCACCTTTAATACTAATTTCCCCATTTTATCTCCAGAAAACAAACGTTGAAACGTTTCGTGAAAATTTTCAATGCCTTCATAAATATCTTCTTTACTTTTTAATTTGCCCTGCATCATCCAAAGTCCCATTTCCTGAGCTGCTTTTCCATAATCTTTTGCATAATCCATAACTACCATACCTTGCATTGAAGCTCTATTAACTAAAAGGGATAAATAATTACTTGGTCCTTTTATTGCTGTTTTGTTATTGTATTGAGAAATAGCTCCACAAATAACTATTCGTGCTCGCTTTCGTAATTTGGTAAGCGCTGCGTTTAAAATATCGCCTCCAACATTGTCAAAATAAACGTCAATCCCTTTTGGACACTTCTCTTTTAATGCTTGGTATAAATCTTCAGATTTATAATCGATTGCTGCATCAAAGCCTAATTCGTTTAGCAAATAATCACATTTAGTTTTTCCTCCAGCGATACCAATTACTGTACAGCCTTTAATTTTTGCAATCTGTCCAACGACGCTTCCTACAGCTCCTGCAGCTCCAGATACTAAAACAATATCTCCTTCTTTTATTTTGCCTTCTTCTAAAATTCCGAAATAGGCAGTCATTCCTGGCATTCCTAACGTGCCAATATATTTAGGCATTGGCGCTAAATTATCATCTACTTTATACCAATTATCGCCATTGGTAGCAACATATTGTTGTACGCCTCCCCAACCTGTTAGGCAGTCTCCAACTTTAAAGGTTTTATGATTGTTTACTTTAACTACTTTACCAATTGATCCTGCTCTCATTACATCATTAATTGCAATTGGTTCTATATACGATTTTACATTGTTCATCCAGCCTCGCATTGCAGGATCTAAGGAAATATAATGATGCTGAATTAAAACTTCTCCGTCTGCTAATTCCGGAATAGGATTATCTTCAAATCTCCAAGTATCAGCTTCTGGTAATCCTAATGGTCTTTTTTGAAATATTATTTGTTTGTTCATAGTGTTATATATTTCGTTTAATTCTTATTCGTTTCATTAATTAATTCAAGTCCTTGATTTATGCCTTTTTCTATTGCAGGAACACCTCGTTCCATCCATACAGGTTTTGGTTCTCCTTTTAAATAATAATCAAAAAACTGTGCCATTCTAATATTAAAATCTTTTCTGTTTTGATGTTTTAATGGCCAGTGAGGCTCATCGTTATAATTTAAGAACCATGAAGGTTTGCCTAGTCGTCTTAAGCTCACAAAAAATTCGATTCCTTGATACCATGGTACGTGTCCATCGGCATCATTGTGCATAATTAGTAGAGGTGTATTAATCTTATCAATATTAAAAATAGGTGAGTTTTCAATATATCGTGCTGGATATTCCCAAGGTGTACCACCTATTCTACTTTGTGTATGTTCATATTGAAATTGTCTGCTCAATCCTGTCCACCAGCGAATACCACCATATGCACTTATCATATTTGGTACTGGAGCGCCAGACTCTGCTGCTTTAAAAATATCAGTTCTTGTTACTAAATATGCTATTTGATAACCTCCCCAACTATGTCCTTGAACACCAATATTATCTTTATCTATAAATCCTTTTTCAATTAACGAAGTAACACCTGGAATAACACAATTATAAGCACTTTCGCCTGGATAACCAATACGATAATATACATCTGGATTAAAAATTACATAACCTCGACTTGTATAAAAACTATAGTTAATTGTAGATCTTCCAGCCGAAGGTGCTCGATGTCTATTAAGTCCGTTTGAGCTTTTTTCATAGAAATTCACAATCATTGGGTACTTTTTGTTTGGGTCAAAATCTTCAGGTTTAATAAGCATTCCTGTGAGTCCTTTTCCATCTAAAGATGTCCAATTAACCAATTCTGATGTCCCCCAATTATATGTGGCTTGTTGTGGATTAGCATTGCTTAAAACAGTTTGTTTTTTAAAATTCAAATTAGAATATCTAATATTAGGAAACTCTTCAAACGACTCGCGTGTAAAAATGAGATTGTTACTTTGTTGTGCTTTAATAGGTCTTGAATAGGAATAAGAACCTGTTACTAATTGTTTACCTTTATTTGTTTTTGAGTTAAATTCAAAATAACCCGAATGTTTGTTTGTCTCATTAAAAGTAGTGAAAAGCCATTTTTCGTTTTCATCTATATAACGTTTTTCATCATCTAACTTAACATATCTATATCTAGTCTTGTTTTCTCTTCCATTTGTAAGTCTAGTGCTTGATCCATTATTTGGGTTAAATTTCCAGATATCGTATCTGTCGTAGATTAAAATAGATGCGTCATCTTTAGTCCATCCAGCAACGCCATAAGACCCTGGATGTCTTGGATAATCGTTCAACTCATTATAAAACACTTTACCTTTTGTTAAATCTAAACGTTTTTGAGATTCAATAGAATATGCAAGCCAAGTACTATCTGCCGAATTATATCCATAAGCATATTTTCCTTTTGGGCTTAAACGCATAGATGAAGTCACTTTTGTTAATACATTTTTTATTTTGCCAGTCGCAGTATTTACAATAGCAAAATCACTTAATCGGCTACCTGTCCATTGGCTTTCTAATTGGTAAGGTTTTGGATTTCTAACCAAAGCATAGTCGGCATTTCCTTCATTTCCTAATTGAGAATTAGGATAATTAGTAGTTGCAAGTTGTACTATTTTATTCTTATTACTTAAATTAATAATGGTTTGATAGGATTTCTTTCTGTCATTTTTTACCTGAAGTTCTTGAACTGTATATAATCGTGGTTCGTTATACGTCCACACTTCTACATTTACAATTTCTTCATCAATAAGTGTTGTGTCCTTTACAATTGGAGGTGTTGCTAATCCGAAATACAATTTAGTTTCATCTTTTGAAAAACTTAGGTTTCCATCGGAAGATACTTTATAACCTGCTGGAGAAGTTGAATCATCAACTAACTTTTCGGCTAAAGCGTTTCCGTTTTTCCACATATATAGTTCATAAGGACGTATCTGGATTTTCGTCGTATCTGTATCTACAACAAATCCTAAATGCTGTCCACTTTCACTAAAATTAAGTTGATAATATTTAGGTTTATCTGCCTCGTGAATTTTTGTGAGTGTATCATCTTCTAAATTAAGAACAAAAACACCAGCTTTAATTATAGAATCCTGACCAGTTGTTGTAAAAGCAAATCGCTTTCCTTTTTTTGCAAATGTGTAATCTTTTACATATTTAAAGGTATCCTGTTTTTGTGTTATTAAATTTCTTAATACTAAATGGTAGCCATTTTCTTTACTTACCTTTTTAGCTTTCTTCTTTTTATTCTTATTTTTTTTATCAGAAATAGAGTCCTTTTCATCTACCTTCTTTTTCTCCTTCTTAATGTCTTCAAGATAATAAGCAACATATCCAGACCACTTTTCGGGAATCTTATACGATTTTACATTTGCTATTTTGGTTAGAGTATTTTCGTCAAGATTGTAAATACCAAGCGTATCTTTTGGCATCTTATCTTTCTTAACTTTTCTGCGTTTCATTTCGGTAACGCTATCCTTCCATGCCTTTATAGTAAATAAAGCAAATTTTGAATTATACGTAAACTTACCCTTTTCACTTCTTTCGTGTTCAAAAATTGAGTTTGCTTTAGAATCTTTAATTTTTAAATGATTAT
>CAYRVY010000168.1:0-5208 GCA_964427695.1 uncultured Flavobacteriaceae bacterium | reverse complement strand
TGGAAAAAGAAATATATCAACTTAAAGCACAATTATTAAAACATCAATTATAAATTTAAAATATACAATTATGAAATTTTCAAAATCAATATTAGCAATCTTAACAATTTCAGCTTTTTTAATGACTTCGTGTCGTGACACTAAATCAAAAGATAAAACAGAAACTACAGAAGAACATGGTCACGAACACGATGCCGATGGAAATCACAAGCACGAAGAAGTCATCGAACAGGAAGAATTTACAGTAGAAGCTGATTCTTTAAAATTAAAAAAAGAAACAGAGACTCATACACACAATGATGGAGAAACACATCATGATCATTAATAAACAAAGAAATATGAAATATTTAATTATAGCTCTTGCTTTTATTGCAATGTCCTGCAATAATAAGTCAGAAGATGCACACGCACACAATGCAGATGGAAGCCATTTGGGTGAAGAAATACCAAGATTGGATTATACGCTTTGGACGGATAATACAGAATTATTCGTTGAGTTTCCTGCTTTAGTAAAAGGTAATGTAAGTCGGTTTGCAGCACATTTTACAGTATTGGACAAACACAAACCTGTAAGAGAAGGTTCAGTAACCGTTAGCCTAATAAAAGATGGTAAGGGAATAAGGAATACAGTAGATACGCCTTCATCGCCTGGAATATTTTCACCTTCTATTCAACCGAAAGAAGCAGGAATTCATCAACTTGTTTTTGAATTGACTACTCCTTTTTATTCAGATAAAATTTTTATAAATAATGTAAGAGTTTTTGCAAATGCAAATGAAGCAATTGAAATTTTGGGTACTGCTGAAGATGATGGAAGTATTTCATTTTTAAAAGAACAGGCGTGGAAAATTGATTTTCAAACTGCACCAGTGGTTTTAGGTAAAATATATGATGTTGTAAATACATCAGGTGTTTGGATGCCATCTCCTGATTCTGTCAAATCATTAGTTGCAAAATCCAATGGGGTTGTAGGTTTTAAAATAAATAACCTTACTGAAGGAACTGAAGTAAAAAAAGGGCAATTATTGATAAATTTAAGCAGTCAAGGCTTATCCTCGAATAATCTGATAACTGAAATTGCCAATGCAAAAGTGAATTTTGAACAAGTTGAGTCTGAATACGAACGTAAAAAGGAACTTTACGAGTCTAAAATAATCTCTAAATCTGAATTTGAAAAAGTGGAAAGTAATTTTTTGATTGCAAAATCTACTTATCAAAGTCTTTCCGCAGGCGTGTCAGGAAGTGGTAAACAGATTCGTGCCCCTTTTGATGGTTTTATTAAATCTATTAGTGTATCCAATGGTGATTATGTAGAGCAAGGTAGCACTTTAGTATCTGTAGGAACACATCAATCTAGAATTTTACAAACCCAATTAGCACCTGCTTACGGACTTACAATGGATAATCTTCATGGCCTTTGGTATCAAACCAAAGAGGGGCAATGGTCAAATGTAGCCTCATCAGGTGGTTCTATTCTTTCTATAGGAAAAGATGTTGATTCTGAAAACCCTTTTATATATGTATATGCCAAAATAAATGAAGAAATAGATATGCCAGAGGGTAGCTTTACCCAAGTACAGATAGCTATGGGCAATGCCACTCAAAACACAATGATTCCTGCGAATGCCTTATTGGAAGACTATGGCAGTTATTCAGTTATAGTACAGCTTTCAGGAGAAAGTTTTGAAAGAAGACCTATAAAAACTGGGAATAGAAATGGAGAAAATGTAGAAGTTTTGCAAGGTTTGAAAGTTGGCGAAGTAGTTGTTACCAAAGGAGTATATCAGGTTAAAATGGCCTCTATGTCTGGTTCAACTCCAGCACATGGTCACGAACATTAAAAACAAAAAAAATGTTAAATAAAATATTATCATTTTCACTTCATAACAGACTACTCATTTTATTTGGAGCTGTTGCATTGAGTATGGCAGGAATTTATTTTGCTCGTACAATGAACGTGGACGTTTTTCCTGATCTTACAGCACCTACAGTAACGATTCTAACCGAAGCGCACGGCATGGAGTCTGAAGAAGTCGAAAAATTAGTAACCTATCAATTGGAAACCGCTTTAAACGGTTCGCCCAATGTGCGAAGAATACGTTCATCATCAGCAGCAGGTATTTCTATTGTTTGGGTTGAATTTGAATGGGGAACCGATATTTTTCGTGCCCGACAAATTGTTAGTGAACGCATCCCCATGGTTCGGGAGAATTTACCTGAAGGGATAGGCGCACCTACAATGGCACCGATTTCTTCAATAATGGGAGAAATAATGTTGTTGGGTGTAACGTCTGATAGCATTTCGCCTATGGAACTGCGAACCTTATCCGATTGGACAATTAGACCTCGCTTAAAAGCGATTAGTGGCATTGCAAATGTGGTAGTCATAGGTGGCGATTATAAACAATATCAGGTATTTGCCAATCCCGAAAAGATGAAACATTACAATGTAAGTCTAAACGAATTGGTTGAACAGGTAAAAGAAGCAAATGTAAATGCTCCAGGAGGTGTTATCAATCAATATGGAAATCAATATATCATTAAGGGAAGTGGAAGGGCTTATGTATTGGAAGATTTACAGGAAGCTGTTTTAAAACAAGTGAATGGACAAACCATTAAAATTAAAGATGTAGCGACCGTACAGATTGGTGCAGCCGATAAAATAGGCGACGGGTCTTTAAATACAAATTCAGCAGTAATTTTGACGATTTCAAAACAACCCGAGGTAAATACTTTAGAGTTGACTGAATTGTTAGATGAAGCGATTGAAGATTTAAAAAAGACCCTGCCTAAAGGCGTAAATATTAAAAGTCAGATTTTTAGGCAAGCTGATTTCATTCAAGCCTCTATCAGTAATTTGAACCAAACTATACTTGAGGGCGCCTTTTTTGTAATAATTATCCTGTTTATTTTTTTAATGAGTTGGAGAACAACGCTAATCTCACTATTGGCGATTCCTATTTCATTGCTTACATCAATTATCATACTTAAATTGTTAGGTTATACCATAAATACAATGAGTTTAGGAGGTATGGCAATTGCTATTGGTGCTTTGGTTGATGATGCTATTATAGATGTTGAAAATGCTTATAAACGTTTACGGGAAAACATTAAAAAGCCTAAAAGCGAACGCCAATCAACATTAACTATAGTTAGAGACACATCAATAGAAATAAGAAGTTCAATCATTATAGCAACACTTATTATTATTGTTTCGTTTATACCACTGTTTTTTTTAGGAGGCATGGAAGGACGGTTATTGCAACCATTAGGAATAGCATTTATAACATCCGTTTTAACCTCATTGTTAATTGCCATGACGCTAACACCTGTACTGTGTTCGTATCTTTTGATAAATGAAAAATTATTGAAAAAACAGGCTGAAGGGACACGTGTTGAGCGATGGCTGCAAAAATATTATGCCGTTGTATTAAAACGTGCAACAAAAGTTCCTAAAACAGTAATAGGTGTTACAGTCATAACCTTTATTGTAAGCCTTTTGGTATTAACTCAATTAGGAAGGAGCTTCTTACCTGAATTTAATGAAGGCTCTTTAGTTATAAGTGTCGTTGGACCTCCAGGAATGTCTTTGGAAGAAAGTAATAAAACAGGAAAACTTATAGAGCAAATATTATTGGATTTACCAGAAGTAGAAGTGGTAACAAGACGTACTGGACGAGCAGAATTGGATGAGCATGCACAAGGTGTTAACGCAGCCGAAATAGACGTTCCTTTTGTTTTAGATGGAAAAACTAAAGAAGAATTTTTTGAAGAAGTCAGAAACAAATTAAGTATAGCGCCTGGAGTGAATATTACCTTGGGGCAACCAATTGCTCACCGTATCGATCACATGCTTTCAGGAACTCGTGCCAATATTGCTATAAAAATATTTGGTTCAGATTTGCAACGCTTGTTTGAAATAGGTAAAAGTATAGAACAAAATATTGAAGGAATTCATGGGTTGGCAGATGTAGCTGTAGATCAACAAATAGAAGTGCCACAAATACGTATTAAACCTAAACGTCAAATTTTATCTGCTTATGGAATGACTGTTGGCGATTTAATGGAGCAAGTGGATATCGCTTATGCTGGAGAAGAAGTCGGTGAGATTTATGAAGGTCAGAAATATTTTGATTTGGTGGTGCGTTATGAAAAACAGTTCAGGGATAATATTGAAAATATTAATACTACCTTGATAAGCCTACCAAATGGAGGTCAAACCACATTAGGAGAACTGGCAACTATCACATCTGTAAGTAGTCCAAATACCATAAATCGTGAAGATGTGCAACGCAAAATAGTAGTGGCAGCTAACGTACAAGGACGTGATTTACGAGGAGCTGTGAACGAAATAAAGGAAGTTATTTCTAACAATGTAATACTACCTGAAGGTTACCGTATTCAATACGGCGGACAATTTGAAAGTGAAGCCAAAGCTTCCCAATTGCTTTTAGTGTCTGCTATATTAGCAATAGGTGTTATTTTTCTGTTACTTTATTATGAATTTAAAAATGTAAAATTAGCTTTTGTAGTCTTAATTAATTTACCATTAGCACTTATTGGTGGTATTTTAATTGTGTATTTTACATCGGGAATTATAAGTATTGCAGCAACAATTGGTTTTATAAGCCTTTTTGGTATCGCTACACGTAACGGTATTTTATTAGTATCCAGATATGAAGATTTAAGAAAAAAAGGTCTTGATGGTTTTGAACTCATAAAAAAAGGAGCTTTAGACAGATTAAACCCCATTTTAATGACGGCTTTTACAACAGGACTGGCATTAATTCCATTAGCTTTAAAAGGAGGAGAACCAGGAAGTGAAATTCAAAGCCCAATGGCTGTAGTAATTTTAGGAGGATTGTTATCTGCAACTATTTTAAATCTCGTTGTTATTCCTTGTGTGTATCAATTGGTGTTTCAAAAGCGGATTAAGTAATACATAATACTTTATAATCATACCAGATCGAAATATCTTTTGATCTGGTATTTTTTAAATATAACAAAAATTATACCAATTTAAATATTTGATGTCGTAAAATAAAATAGAAATTATTTTTTACAAGATTGAGGCAAAATATTTTAGCATAGCCATCCGCGTGTCGCAGAAGCTTTGCCTGCTTCGCCGAAGTAGTTTAGCTACGAAGGCTGAAAGCGGAGGCACAAGTTAAGGTACAATATTTTAACGATAATATTGTGAAAAAGAAT
>CAYRVY010000167.1:0-5223 GCA_964427695.1 uncultured Flavobacteriaceae bacterium | reverse complement strand
CATGTTTTTTACCATCGCTAATTAATCCCATAGCAATACCAGAAACAGGTCTTGTAAGTTGAACACCAGCATCCATTAGTGCCATAGTTCCAGAACAAACCGTTGCCATAGAAGACGAACCGTTGCTTTCTAAAACTTCAGAAACAACTCTTACTGTATAAGGACAATCATCTGGAATCATTCCTTTTAATCCACGTTGTGCTAAATTACCATGTCCTACTTCACGACGTGAGGTTCCTCTTAAAGGACGTGCTTCTCCAGTACAAAAAGGAGGAAAGTTATAATGTAAATAAAATGTTTCTTCACCTTCATAAGATGGCATATCTATTTTGTTGGCTTCTCTAGATGTTCCGAGAGTTACTGTAGCTAATGCTTGTGTTTCACCACGCGTAAAAATTGCAGAGCCATGTGTTGATGGTAAGTAATCTACTTCACACCAAATTGGTCTAATATCTGTAGTTTTACGTCCATCTAAACGCAAACCTTCATTTAAAGTTAAATCTCTAATAGCTTCTTTTTGTGCTTTGTTGTAGTATTTAGAAATTAAATCGGCTAGTTCCTCTTGTTCTTCTTCAGAGAACATCGCATTCACTTCTTCTTTTACCTCACTAAATGCTAAACTACGTTCTTGTTTAGATAATCCTTGTTTTGCAATTGCATAACATCTGTCATAAGCAGCTTCATGTATTTTTTTATCTAAATCTTCATCTTCAACAGCAGTTTCATATTCTCGAACTTCTTTTTTACCAACTGCTTCTGCTAAACGTACTTGCGCAGCAATTTGTACTTTAATAGCTTCGTGTGCAAACTTAATAGCATCTGCCATTTCTTCTTCGCTACATTCATCCATTTCGCCTTCAACCATCATGACAGAATCTGCCGAAGCTCCAATCATCATATCCATATCTGCTTCTGCTAATTGTGCTCTACTAGGATTGATAACAAATTCGCCATTTATTCTTGCAACACGTGTTTCAGAAATTGGGCATTCAAAAGGAAAATCACTTAATTGTATTGCTGCCGAAGCTGCCAAACCAGCGAGAGCATCAGGCATTACATCTTCGTCATGAGACATTAACTGTATCATCACTTGAACTTCATAATGATAATCTTTTGGAAATAATGGACGTAAAACACGGTCAACAAGTCGCATTGTTAACACTTCACCATCACTAGGTCTTGCTTCTCTTTTAAAGAATCCACCAGGATAACGTCCTGCTGCTGCAAATTTTTCTCTGTAATCTACCGTTAGTGGTAAAAAATCAACAGGACTTGCTTTGTAATTAGATACAACTGTACATAATAACATGGCTTTTCCCATTTGTACTACTACCGAACCATGAGCCTGTTTGGCTAATTTTCCGGTTTCGATGGAAATCTCTCTTCCATCACCAAGGTCTATGACCTCTTTAAAAACTTTTGGAATCATAAATATTTTAATTCTAATTAAACAATGGTCGTTGTGTTGTTGTAGTTGTTGTGTGACATAAATTGTCTGACCAATGAAAAACTATTAATTAGCTTCTTCTTTATTCTGAATTTATTTCAGAATCTGTTGTAATTTAATCTCTTACTAGAGTATTTTAAAACAAAAATCACACTATAAGCATGGTTATTTTTTATTTTCTTAATCCTAATTCTTTAACTATTGCACGATATCTTAAGACATCTTTTTTAGTTAAATAGTCTAATAAAGATCTGCGTTTACCTACTAACATAACTAACGCACGTTCGGTATTATAATCTTTACGATTTTTCTTTAAATGTTCGGTTAGGTGATTAATTCGATGTGTAAACAATGCGATTTGTCCTTCGGCAGAACCTGTGTTTTTCGCATCTTTACCATGCTTTTTAAAGATTTTTTCTTTAACTTCTTTTGTTAAATACATTCCAATATTTATTTAAATGATTTTTATGTACACGAAAGCTTTTCTTTCGAGCGGCAAATATAAAACTATTATTTTGATTAGCAACAAATTGACTGTTCTTGTTTCATGGCAAACACACACTTTGTTAAATAAGCCACTAATTCACGAATAATTATAGGAATGCGAATATAATATTGAAAAATCAACACCAATTTATAAAAACTTTTCAGAGTTTCAATTTTAGAAAAAATACTTATGGGTTTTTAACGATTTATTTGTGTATTTGTGGCAATAAAACTTGCTGAATCAATTGAAATAAAGTATGCATTTACTCGCTCTCTTTTTTTATTACACAAATAATTTATAACGATTTTAAACCTTTTTATTTTAAGAAAGTCTTAACACTATAAACAATATCATTTTATGAATAAATTGATATAACTTAAATCTAAAAAATTATGAACTTTTTAAAGAAAAATCACAGCTTGTCCCGTCTTTTCGGGAAACACCATAAAGCAAATAAAAATATGGAGAGTAAAAAAATGAATTTACCTAGAAACTTGTTTTTGGTATTAGCAGTTTTAGCTTTTACCTTTGTTGGTTGTAGCGATAATGAAGCTGTTGATATTGATGAACAAGAACAAGCAAAAGATTATTTGGAAGTAGTAAAATCGTCTGAAATTGATGAAACTTCTGAAGCAATGGATGATATTGCAATAGATGTTTTTGAAACTCAAGAAAGTGGTGAGACGAGTAGAACTCCTCCAAATTTTAATGTACCGGATTGTGTTACTATAACTGTAGTAATCGAGCAGAATTTTAGAGAAATTACTATCGATTTTGGAACTGAAGGTTGTGAAATACGTGGTAATGAGTTAAAGGGAAAGATTCTTTTATCTTACGAAAGAAATCCTGAAGCACAGCAAATTCTTATTACTAAAACATTAGAAGATTTTTGCTTCAACAATAAAAATATTATTGGTGGTAAAACTATTTTAAAAGAGCGTTCTAACGAAAACGGAAACCCTCAATTTACTAAAACGGTTGACCTAACAGTGGTTTGGCCTAATGGAGATGAAGCATCTCGTGTTGGGACAAAAGTGAGAGAATGGATTGAAGGTCATGGAAGTGGTGTTTGGAGTGATAATGTATTTGAAATAACTGGAAATTGGACTTCTACTTTTAGAAATGGTAATTCGCATAGTTATGAAGTTGTTATTCCTTTACGTAGAGAAGTAATTTGCTATTATTTTGTTAGTGGCTCTATAGATATAGAAAGAACACATTTTAGTGGAGTTTTAGATTATGGTGATGGAGACTGCGATAATCAAGCAACGTTTACTAACTATAATGGAAATGTAAGAGATATTATACTTAACTAGGCTTATTAATTATTGGTAAAAGAAGGCTTCAAATTAATTTGAAGCCTTCTTACTTTTATTGAAACTGAATACTCTATACTGCTTTTATTTCATTAGTAATTTTTTAGTAAATGTTCCACTATCGGTATATATTATTAAAGTATATAAACCCGTAGGCAAAAATGCAACATTAATAGTTTCTTGATTTTTTAACTTTTTTAACTTATAAAATCGTTTCTCAATTAAATTTAAATCTAATATTTTAATACGATAAATAACTGTGGGCGGATTACCAATATGCTCTGTTAATTTAGTTAAACTAACTGTTACTTTATTTTTTGCTGGATTGGGGTACAAACTTACTTCCTTAACATTATCTGTAGGTCCTGTTCTAGGAATTCCACCACCTGGACCTCCGCCTCCACTACTTTGGTGCTGTACATATAGTAATTTTGCGCCACCTGTACCACAGTCGTTTTGTCCCATTACCTGTACATAACCTGCGTTTTGAGCATAGCCTGTAAATGTTCTTGCTGTTGTTGTATTACCTGAAGCTTGTAATTGCCAATTTAGACCAAAATAATCGAAAGTTGAAACGGTTGAGTATGGATAAGGCAAGTACCATTTATAAGATGTTGCTCCAGTAGCAGAGCCAGCAGTATAAGTTACCAAAGCTCCTGTATTTACTGTTGTTGGACCAAAAAGACTTACAGGTGTATTTGGTCTCCCTACCCAAATATTTTTGGTAATTGATTTACCATTGTTAAAGCTTGCTTTTATCCAACCAGAACTCCTACTATCTGAAGGAGGTTTTATTGTAATCGAAGTTCCATTACTGCTTACAATTTGTAAATTAGATGAAACTTGCCAATTCGAAACATTTCCTGGTATTTTACACGGATTAAACGTAAATATAGCTTCTTGTATTGCACAAACACTATTTGGACCTGCTAGACTATTAGTACTAATTGGAAAATAGGGCTCTTGTGGATTTCCCGCTAACTCTTCCAATAACCAATCGACGCTTGCTTCTGTAAAAGATGTATGTGGCTCATTAATATCTGGTCCAAAATAACTATCAAAAGGAATTTCATTACTACACACTAAATTTCTGTCTAATTTTTGGCTCCAGTTAAAATTAGGGTTTTTAAAACCTAAAGCACTTATTGTTGATATAAATGAATTTGTATGGCTTATCTTTCTCAATTCATACCAAGATAATTCGCTTGGCATATTTTCTATAGTTTCTTTTGCAATTAGTTGATTTGTTGCGAACCAGCCTCCAGGAACATTATCCATATTACCTCTGGAGTTGTTGTTTATCATGTAACTCAACCTGTCATAGTGAGGGTCTTTTTTTCTGAAAAATCTTGCTATTTTTTTTGGAACACCATTATTAGCAGCACTATTATAGGCATGTATTCTAGTTCCTACAATTCGAACCCCAAAAATATTTCTAATTCCAGTAATATTTAAAGTCATTTCACTATCATCAGCGTATTTGTCATTTCTTAATGCTCCGTTTTCATTAAAAGTGTACCAGTTTCGTTTAAAAGGGTTTTTAAACATATCACTATCTGTTAATGAGCCATTTACAATAGAAATATTTCTCGTAGTTTATGAGTATCCTTTACTATTACTTATACCATTGCCATATAAATTGTCATAAAAACGAGTAAAAAATGGATGCCCTCTTGTTTCAGAGTAGCCTTGATTTATGGTTCTAGCATTTAGATAGTCTTGTTTTAAAGTTAAGTAGAAAGCACCATTATATAGTGTTGGGAAAGTGCCTCTATATTGCTCTATTAGTTGTTGTTTTGCAGCTACAGAGCCTAAAAAGCCCTCAACAAAATTAATAGCACCTACATTTCCTGTAAACGCTACCATATTTAACAAGGTCTGTGAACCTATTGGAATATTCGCTCCTAAATGCGGACTATCTATACTTACCCAAAGTCTGGTATTATGAGGTATATTATTTTTTTCCATATATG
>CAYRVY010000166.1:0-5252 GCA_964427695.1 uncultured Flavobacteriaceae bacterium | reverse complement strand
CCCATAGTAGATTTACCAGTAGTAGCAATACCTTTAAAGACTTTGTTTGTACTTATGCGTTTGGTTTTACAAACTCGTATTGGAGTTGAGTCTATAAAAGATATTCCAGTACAATCTCCTAAACAACAGATTTTTAAAAACAGAGCCATTGGCATTAAACTTTGTTGCATTAATTCGGTAAAACGGTTATAAGAAACCGTGTTTGGAAAATCACTTTTCATATGCTTTTGAACATAGAAAAGATAGAAATGTTTAAAGGTTCTAAAATCACTCAATTGAAAAAGTATTGTAATGGTAATAACTTCACTTGCACTCATAACAGATGGTCGTTTTGATGGGTTGCCTAGCATATGTTTTTCAACAACTTGATTATATTCTTTGCAAAATTCATCAACAAGACAGAAAATTTCAGTAACTTTAGAGTAGATTATCATAGATAGATTTTTAGATTAAAATATTGATGTTTAACACTTTAATTTACTAAAAATCTATCTTTTTTACAACTAAAATCGCATTAAATATTAATCGAACTCAAGTTTAAAGTACACTAGAGTTTTAAGTGCCTAAAGTTTTTTTAAATTGAATAAAATTTGAACAGATTGCCTCACTTTCATAAAAAGCAATTTAAATACCCATTAAAAAGAGTTCAAATCTTATAATTTTTGTAAAAACGTAACATTTTAGTGCACTTTAAGTACTTTTAACTTTAGGCACTGAATAGTTGCAAAAATAGTTGATACTATTTAACCACCCATCTAAATCAGCATAGAACCGTTTTTATTTATCAGTAATATTCTAAATTCTGTTTGTTGTTCGTTATTACCAAAAGGGATTTTATAATTGGGGAAATGCTTTGGAAGAACATCTCATTTAATGTATTTTTGAAAATCTAAACTCAAAAAAAACAATATGCTTCAACTGGTAAAACAAACGATAACAGCCATTCAAGAAAATAAACTATTATCACTATCTGAAATTGAAAAGGCAGAGCAGTTTTTTGAACAATACACACACATCATACTATCTCAAGGAAAAGAGAAAATTTCGCTTCTGCTAGAGCAACAAGATGAAGATATTAATATTCAAATCATAGATGAAAACGATGAATTAATTTCTAAAATTAATGGACAATATGAAGATTGGAATTATAAAAGTCTTACAGCTTTATACGTAATAGAAGATGAATTTAAAGATAAAACACTTTCGGAAGGCATAAAATATACTAGAGAAGGTATGCAAAAAAGAGTATTAAATGAACGTTTAGATAGAGCTAAAAAAGCAAATTACAAAGTAAAATTGGCCAATAACATTTTTGGAGAGCACACGCTTGTTAACGAAAAAGGAAAGGTATTTAAAATTACTCTTCGCGATTTTAAAAATAAAACGGGCTACATTAATAATATTGATTGGAAAACCAATAAACTGGGTACTACCAAGCATATTATGTACTTGTTTAACTATTTTGAAGAAAACGCAGATAAAATAAAACGATTAGAAAAAAAATATCCATTTATAGAAATTTATACAGACCCATTAAACGATTATAAAATATCTTGGTATTTTCCTGAAGAACTAGAATCTGAAGAAAAAGAATTATTAGCTTCTTTTTTTGGAAACACGTTTTCAATTGAAAATTCTCAAATGTCATCGTTTTTTTCGTTTATTCATAAGTCGAGAGATTTTCAGCGAATTAAAATCCGCAAAGAAGTTTTTGAGAAAATAGAAACTTACTTTGAGAACAAGGAACTAGAACAAATAAAGGAGCAAACTACATTAGATTTTTCATTTATAAATGCAACGTTATACCTTTACCAAAAAGAAGGAGTTGAATTTTCGGTATTTAAAAAGGGAGTTATTATTGCTGACGAAATGGGACTTGGCAAGACTTTACAAGCCATAACAACCGCTATTTTAAAGAAAACTGTTTTTAATTTTAAAAAGACATTGGTTATTTGCCCAGCATCTGTAAAACATCAATGGAAAAATGAAGTCTTAAAATTTACTAATGAAAAAGTTATTGTTGTAGAAGGATTCCCTGATGAGAGAAACGCTTTATATGTAAATGATAGCAGTTTCTTTCATATTATAAATTACGAAACCGTTCTGCGAGATTTACCTGCTATAAATAAAGCAAATTACGATTTTGTTATATTAGACGAAGCACAAAAAATAAAAAACTACGAAACCCAAACCGCCAATGTTGTAAAAGCCATACAAAAAAAGCACGCTTTGGTAATAACAGGGACACCTTTAGAAAACAAATTATTAGATTTGTACTCTATCGTTCAGTTTGTTGATCAGAATTTTTTAACACCACAATGGGAATTTTCTTATCAACATTGCATTTTCGACACCAAATATAAGAACAAAATCAATGGGTATTATAATCTTCAAAATTTAAAAAAACGTTTAAACACTATTCTTATAAGACGAGAAAAACAAGAAGTTTTTGAGCAATTACCCAATGTTATTCAAAAAGATGTATTTGTAAGTCTTTCAAACGAACAAGCCAATTTGCACAGTAGTTTTGCGCGAGGCATCGCTAAAATTTTATCTAAAAAATTTAAAACCACTTTCGACTGGCAAAAATTAATGCATTTACTTACCAATATGCGTATGGTTTGCGACTCCAGTTATTTAATAGATAAAGAAACACACCACTCTCCAAAATTAATCGAACTAAAAGATATTTTAATAGAAAAACTGGATATTAAAAACTCTAATAGAAAGATTATTATTTTTTCAGAATGGGTTATCATGCTTAATCTTATTGGCGATATGCTTAAAAAGGAAGGTATTACATTTACAATGCTTACAGGAAAAGTGCCTGTTAAAAAACGAGAAGCATTGATTAAAGAATTTGAAGATAACCCAGAATGTAGTATATTCTTGTCTAGTGAATCAGGTGGTACAGGATTAAACCTTCAAGTTGCAGATACGGTTATAAATTTTGAATTACCGTGGAATCCTGCCAAGAAAAATCAACGTATAGGAAGAATAGATAGAATAGGGCAGCAGAAACAAAAATTACACGTATTTAATTTACTGTCTTATAATTCTATTGAAATGAAAATAGCAACAGGCTTGTTATTAAAACAGAATCTTTTTGAAGGTGTATTAAATTCAGGAAGTCTAACAGATGAAGTCGATTTTTCAGAAAAAGGAAAATCGCAATTCATGAAGCAACTGGAAGAAATTATTAATGATGATGATTTATCTATTAGTAGTGAAGACGAAATTAGTATAGAAAGTGACGACGACGAAATATTACAAGAAGCTGTTAATCAAATTGATACATATACAAATACTTTAACCGAGGTAGAAAAACAAACCTTGCAAACAAAGACCATTAAAGAGAATGGCATTCCTAAAAAAGAAACAAATTTTGAGCAAATGGAAGAGGTTATGACAAAAGGAATGGAGTTTTTAACGGGTATTTATAAAATGAGCACAGGAAATGATATAAGTAATTCAGGCAAACCAAAAGTAAATATTAATAAAGAAACCGGAGAAGTTTCTATTACTTTTAAAATGGAATTCTAAATTTTAAAACTCATGTCTTATGATGAAATACCATAATTGTAATCTTGTATATTTACAACATGAACACAATTAATATTAAAGACAAGTTTTCAAAATTTTCAAAGCATTGGCATCCTCATAAAATTGCTGTTGTAGATAATATGCAAGTGCTTTTAGCTAAACTTAAAGGAGAATTTGTTTGGCATACACATGAAAACGAAGACGAATTGTTTCAAGTAATAAAAGGAACTTTATATATGCAATTTAGAGCTTCCTCCTCCGAAACCGATAGTGAAGGAGGAATAAGAACCGAAATAATAAAAGAAGGTGAAATTATTGTAGTGCCTAAAGGTGTAGAGCATAATCCAATGACAAAAAATAACGAAGAAGTACATGTATTACTTTTCGAAAAACTATCTACTGCTCACACAGGAAATGTAAAGCACGAAAAAGAACAATATTATTATCCACAAATATGATTTCTGTTATACTGAGTTTGTTTCAGTATCTCATATTATCTACATTTGAGCATAATTATAAATTCTTCCCTTTGGGAAGATAAAGATGGGCTTATGAAAATCCTTCATCTCGATACTAATCATCCGTTACTAATAAATCAATTAAACGATTTAGGCTTTGCCAACCATGAAGATTATAATTCTTCAAAAGAAGTAGTAGAACAAAAAATTCAAGATTATGATGGAATAATTATAAGAAGCCGATTTGCTATCGACAAACAGTTTTTAGAAAAAGCAAAAAACCTAAAGTTTATTGCAAGAGTAGGAGCTGGATTAGAAAATATTGATTGTAAATATGCAGAGCAAAAAGAAGTTTATTTAATTTCTGCTCCTGAAGGCAACCGAAATGCTGTTGGCGAGCACACTCTCGGAATGTTGCTTTCTCTTTTTAATAAATTAAACAAAGCAGATGCTGAAGTTAGAAAAGGTAAATGGCTTCGTGAAGACAATAGAGGTATAGAACTTGATGGAAAAACTGTTGGGATTATAGGTTATGGCAATATGGGAAAAGCTTTTGCGAAGAAACTTCGTGGTTTCGAAGTTGAGGTTATTTGCTATGATATAAAAGCAAATGTTGGTAATAAAAATTGTAAACAAGTATCATTACAGGAATTCAAAGAAAAAGTAGATGTAGTTAGTTTGCATACACCAGAAACTCCATTAACACTTAATATGATTGACACAGGCTTTATCAATCAATTTAAAAAACCATTTTGGTTATTAAATACAGCTCGTGGGAAAAGTGTGGTTACCAAAGATTTGGTAATGGCTCTTAAATTAAAAAAAATACTAGGCACTGGACTGGATGTTTTAGAATACGAAAAATCTTCCTTTGAAAACTTATTTGAAAACAAATCAATGCCTGAAGCTTTTAAATATTTAAAGAAAGCAGAGAATGTAATATTATCTCCTCATGTTGCAGGCTGGACCATAGAAAGTAAAGAAAAATTAGCCCAAACAATAGTTGATAAAATTAAAGCATATATTATTCAGAAATGAATAAAAACCATTAAAAAATCACATAGTTTTTCTTTAAAGGAATTGTCTCGTACTGAAATAGCGTTACACAAAAACCAGTGTAATGAAAAAAAACAATGTAACTATTTCAAAAAGAAGTTGAACGGCTTATTTTTGTTTTTTTATTAGTATTGTCCGATTAAAGAATCAAGACTCCCGCAAATTTCGGGACAGGCTGCTCCTATGTTTGTAAAA
>CAYRVY010000165.1:0-5267 GCA_964427695.1 uncultured Flavobacteriaceae bacterium | reverse complement strand
TCTAAATCCTCGTAAAGGAGTTCGCCTTCTGAAAAAGTAGAACCATTGGAAAAATATTTTTGAGGATCATTAAATTCGGAATCTGGATCGAAATTTCTTAAAAAGTAATTGTTTTTATAAATGGAAAGTTTTATTGGTGTATTGCCAAAAATTGAATCTAATTCGTAGGTGCTATTACCATCATCATCAGTTTCTATAAGCCTGCTAAAATATGGAACTGATAATACAACTGAATCTAACACAACATTTTCGCCAAAAGTTGGATTGAAAGAAGAAGGACTTACTTGAGACACAAAATTATACATTGAAGTTCCAAAAACAGGATCAAAATAAAACCCTAAAAGATTTGATGATAACCCGTTGGTTTGAACAGGGCCAGTATTTTTATTATATGTTATAACCGTATATTCTTCAAAATCTGTTAAAAAATTTATTGCATTATCAGGATTAATAACATCGGAATCTAAACTTGCAAAATCCTTGTCGCAAGCAATAAAACCAGATAGAATTAATATGAATAGTGCAGTGTTTTTTAAAATTATGTTTATCTTTTTCATGTGTTAATTGTTTGTGTCTTTTAAAAGACATCCCGACTAATTATCAGGACTGTTCACTATTTATAATTTTCTTGTGTGATAAAACGTTTTATCAAGCTCATTTCGTGTAATTTTATATTAACTTAAAACTTTTGTTTTGTAAAATTCGGTATATGCTTCTGCAAAAGTTTCAGGACTGTGATAGTCTAAAACAGGTTTTTCACAATTATTTAAATAGTCTTGTAATTCTTTTGGTATTTCTTCTGAACCTACAATTAAGGCATCAGAGTAATCTACGGCAACTTTCATTATATTATTGTAAGTAGGATTCTTTAAAATTTCAACAGCTTCATTTTCTATATTATCAAATTTAATTTTGTTAATCATATCTTTATTTAACGCACCATCAAAACTTTGATTGTATAGAGAGGTAACAACTTTACTACTTGTAAATAAGGGTTCGTCTTTATAATATTCTTTAAGGTAAAGGGGTAAAAGAGATGCTAACCAACCATGAACATGAATTATATCTGGAGCCCAATTTAGTTTTTTAACAGTTTCAATAACACCTTTTGCAAAGAAAATAGAACGTTCATCATTGTCTGGAAACAATTTCCCTTCCTCATCCGTTAATGTCGCTTTACGTTTAAAATACTCTTCACTATCAATAAAATAGACTTGAATTCTTTCTTTTGGAATTGAAGCTACCTTAATAATTAGAGGCATATCGAGATCATTAATAACTAAATTAATACCAGATAAACGTATAACTTCATGAAGTTGATGCCTTCTTTCGTTAATATTTCCATAACGAGGCATGAAAATTCGTATTTGCCCTCCCTGTTTGTTTACCATTCGAGGTGCCTCAAACGACATTGAAGAAATTTCTGTTTCAGGTAAATATGGGACTACTTCGGACGACACATATAATATTCTCTTCTCTTTCATGTGGTTACATTTATTGTTTTTCAGATGTCACATGGAACTTGCCAATAATTATTTTCTTTGATGAAAAACTTTTACTATGCTCGTTTCATAAACCTATTTATGCTTTAATATTAAAATAAAAACACGCAAAATTACAAAAATTATGCAGATTAACAGTAATATATTAAGTTTACACGCTGTTAATTTTTTACTAAAGTGAAAGTATTTAATTCTAAAAGAGATATTTCTAAAATAATTGAAAGTATTAAAGCTCAAAACAAAAGTATTGGTTTTGTGCCTACAATGGGAGCTTTGCATGCTGGGCATTTAGCTTTGGTAAATAAATCATTAAAAGAAAATGACCTTGTAGTTGTTAGTATTTTTGTTAATCCAACACAGTTTGATAAAAATGAAGATTTAGAAAAATATCCGCGAACTTTAGAACGCGATATTAATTTAATTAAAACACTTTCTAAAACCAACATAATAATATATACACCATCAGTAAAAGATATTTATGGTAAAAACATTGAAGCTTTTAATTTTAATTTTGATGGATTAGAAAATGAAATGGAAGGTAAATTTAGACCTAGTCATTTTGATGGCGTTGGAACTGTTGTAAAACGTTTGTTCGAAATTATTAAACCTGACAATGCTTATTTTGGAGAAAAAGATTTTCAGCAGTTACAAATCATTAAAAAGCTTGTCGAAAAATTTCATTTATCAATAAATGTTATTAGTTGCGAAATTTATAGAGAAAAAAGCGGTTTGGCTTTGAGCTCTCGCAATGAGCGTTTAAAACCAGAATATCTTAAAGCAGCTCCAACTATTTATAAAATATTAAAGGTAGCCAAAGAGAAATTTGGTACGCAAAGTGCTAAAAAAATTAAAGGATGGGTTGTTAAAGAATTTGCAAAACAAAAGCTGTTGGAATTAGAATATTTTATAGTTGCAGACGTTAAAACCTTAAAGGAAATTAAAAGAAAATCCAACAAAAAAACATATCGTGCATTTATTGCTGTTTATGCAAAAGGGATTAGACTAATAGATAATATTGCACTTAATTAATTATATTTACTTTAAACAAACTATAGTTAAAACATTAACTTTTGAATAAGACAATAAAAAAGACAATAAAAATTACAACTCCGCTTTTATTAGCGTTTTTTTTTGGATGGTACACGTTTTCGAGAATTCCGGTTTCAGAGATTATTCCTTATTTTGAAAGTGCTAATTATAGTTGGATAATTCTCGGTGTTTTTTGTGGGTTTTTAAGCCATTTATCGAGAGCTTATAGATGGAAGTATTTGTTAGAGCCTATGGGCTACAACTTGAGATTTCCAAATAGTATAATGGCAGTGTTTATAACGTATCTTGCCAATTATGGCATTCCGAGATCAGGAGAAGTGTTAAGAGCAGCAGTTTTAACAAACTATGAAAATGTTCCTTTCGAAAAAGGCTTTGGAACTATAATAGCTGAACGTGTTGCAGATTTTGTTGTTTTATTAGGCATTATTGCGTTTACGCTTTTTCTTCAGTTCGACTTTATTTACAATATATTAAAAGAAACATTTCAACCAACAAAACTTATTATTGCAGGCTTTATTGCAGTTGGATTATTTGCAATTTTATTTATTTATATAAAAAAAAGTAAATCTAAAATAGCATTAAAAATCAAACACTTTTTAAAAGGATTAATTGAAGGAATTTTAAGCATTTTTAAAATGAAATATAAATGGGCTTTTATTTTTCATACCTTATTTATTTGGGGAATGTATGTGCTTATGTTTTACATTTCAACATTTGCAATAGACGAACTCGAAAATATTTCTTTTGGAGCAGTTTTAATTGCATTTATTGCAGCAAGTTTTACAATTGCAGCAACCAATGGAGGTATAGCAGTGTATCCTTTAGCAGTAGTTGCAGCATTTTCTATGTTCAATATTCCTGAAGCACCAAGTCTTGCATTTGGTTGGATAATATGGTCGGCACAAACCTTTTTAATAATAATATTGGGAAGCTTATCGTTTATATTTTTACCTATTTACAATAGAAAGAAAACAAACAAGAATATTAATTAGACAAATTAAGCACATTAAATAATTGTCTATCTTGCAATTATAAAATCTCAAATCATTTAATAAATGAAATTTATCCTCTATATTTTTATTTCTTTTTTTTGTGTTAACGCTTTAATAGCACAAACTATTTATGAAGAATTTGAATCGTATAAACTTGGCGAAACAAGAGAAATTAAAATTCAACTGCCAAGGAATTATGATGAAAATACAGACCAATCGTATCCTTTATTTATAGTTTTTGATGGCGATTATATGTTCGAGATTGTTGCAGCAAATGTAGATTATTATTCTTATTGGGAAGACATGCCAGAAGCCATTGTGGTTGGGATTAACCAAATCAATACTAGAAATGACGATTGCTATTATTCTGAACAAAATGATTTACCTATTGAAACAGGTGCCAATTTTTTTGAGTTTATTGGTATGGAGCTACTTCCACATTTAAACAGTACATATAGAACTGAAAATTTTAGAGTTGCAGTTGGAGATGGAGAAACTGCAAATTTCATAAATTATTTCTTGTTAAAACCTAAACCATTATTTCAGGCATATATAGCTGTAAGTCCAAGTTTAGCACCAAGTATGAACGATTATATTACAGAACGGCTAAAACAATACCGAACAAAACTATTTTACTATTTAGCAACAGCGAGTAACGATATTAAATCTATTAAAAACGATACCGAAACATTAAACACAAGCATCGCATCTATAGAGAATAAAAACATATCATATAATTTCGATAGTTTTGAAGGTGCAACACATTATTCTGCTCCTGCACATGCAATACCAAAGGCATTAGAAAGTATCTTTTATGTGTTTCAACCCATTAGCAAAAAAGAATACAAAGAACACATTCTCACTTTAGACACCTCGCCTGTAGATTATTTGTTGGAAAAATATAATGTTATTAGCGTTTTATTTGGAATAGAAAAACAAATTCTTATTAACGATGTTAAAGCTATTGCTGCAGCAATTAAGAAGAAAAAACAATGGGAATATTTTGAAGATTTAGGAAAAATAGTTCGAAAAGAATATCCCGAAACACTTTTAGGAAATTATTATTTAGCACGATTTTATGAAGAAACTGGAGAGCCAAAAAAGGCTATGAAAACATATAAAGGAGCTTACGGGCTTGAAGAAATTGGAGGGATAACCATAGATCTTATGTTAGAAAAAGCAAGTGAAATAAAAGCAGATTTTGGATATTAATGGGACTAAAAACTAAAGTAAAAACCACTTTTTTTTGTCAGAGTTGTGGTACGCAATACAATAAATGGCAAGGACAATGTACAGCCTGTAAAGAATGGAATACCATTGTAGAAGAAGTGATACAGAAACCAGAAAAAAGCGATTGGAAAACAGCGACACCTTCAACACCAAATCGCGTTTCAAAACCCTTAAAAATTAACGAGATTGATGCTTCAAAAGAAGCAAGGATGAATACTTTGGATAATGAGTTTAATCGTGTTCTTGGTGGTGGAATTGTTCCAGGCTCACTCATTTTACTCGGTGGCGAACCAGGAATAGGCAAGAGCACACTAATGCTTCAGGTGTCTTTAAAACTACCTTATAAAACGCTCTATGTTTCTGGTGAAGAAAGCCAAAAGCAAATAAAAATGAGAGCCGAACGCATTCATCCAAATAGTAAGAACTGTTACATTTTAACCGAAACCAAAACAGAAAATATCTTCAAACAAATTGAAGCCTTACAACCAGATAT
>CAYRVY010000164.1:0-5285 GCA_964427695.1 uncultured Flavobacteriaceae bacterium | reverse complement strand
ATTGTGAAAAAGAAACTATTTTATGCGACATTATATGTTTAAATTGGTATAATAAGTTAGCTTTTTTAAAAAAAATTACAATGAACTTTAATCAAATAAGCAAATACAAAAAATTGCTATTAAGCATTGTATTTGATACTATTGGATATGTATCGTTTTTTATTCCTGGACTTGGCGAATTTACAGATATAATTTGGGCTCCAGTTTCGGCTTGGTTATTAATAAAAATGTATAAAGGGAACATTGGAAAAGTAGCTGGAGTTATTTCTTTTATTGAAGAGATTTTACCTGTTTTTGATGTTATTCCAACATTTACTTTAACATGGTTATATGCTTATACTTTTAAGGCAAAAACCGAAAAAAACTAAAATTTATTTATTAAGAGGCTGTCTTTTTAGACAGCCTCTTAATAACCTCTTATAGTGTGTAACTAATTCCTATATTAAAATTTCTCCCAATGTTAGGAATGCCATCAGCTTTTAATCTGGAGAGATGATTAAAATAAACTTTGTTTGTTAAATTATTTCCAGAAAAATTAATGGTTAATAGATGTTTAGAAATTTTAATTCCTCCACCAAATCCAATACTTAACAGGTTATAACTATCAGTTTCTGTTTCAAAAGCACTTATATTATTTTGCTTAAATACCGAGCTTAATTTAATAAAACCATAACTGCTATTTATATAGAAGTTAGATGATTTATTGTCATCTTTTTTATAAACAAATTCTACTCTAATTTTATTGTTGATTTTATTAGCTGGAATTAAAGGCAGATAATCATTATTATTTTGCTTTCCTATTACAGTTTCAAAACTACTCTCAAAATGCAACCAATCTAAAGGATGCGGATGAAAATGAAAACCAAACTCTCCACCATATAATTTTGCATCGTCTTGTAAGTATAAAAACACAGGGTCAGACTCAATAAAATCGCCATTTGGAGATAGAAAAATATAGTTATTTACCTTATTGTAAAAAACATTTGCAAAAATCTCGATATGTTGATTTGAAAATTCTAAAGCGAGATCAACCTGAAAGTTTTGTTCGCTTCTAAGGTTTGGGCTTCCTATTTCAAAGCGGTTAGTGCCTTCATGAGTGCCAAAAGAAGTTAACTCAGCTAAATTTGGTGCTCTAAATCCTGTAGCAAGATTTAATCGTGTTGTAATCTTTTTAAAAAGATTTAACTTGATACCGAAAGCTCCATTAAAACTGTTAAATTTCTTATTAATATCGTTTTTCACATTTATGTTTCTATTGTCATAACGTGCACCAAGTTGCACATCTACCTCTTTAAAATGAATATGAGAAGTTGCTAATATTCCGAAGTCATTGGTTGTTGCATCTGGAATAAGTTGTTCCTTTCCATAATTTTTGTTGGTTTGATTCATCCCTTGCATACCAACTATAGTTTCAAATTTCCCAAGTGTTGGCAAATTGTATTTTACATCATAACTAAAAGTTTTAAGCACCATTTGCAGCGCAGGATGCAAAGCTTCATTACTTTCTTCTTCATGTTCTTCGTCTTCATCATTATGCTCTTCTTCAAATTCTTTTCTGTCGTTATAAGTAAAACCTAAATTGAAGTTTATACTAGACTCATTTAAGAACACAGTAGATTTTGAACTAAAAATATGGTTGTTAATTTGTTGGAATGGTAACAAAGGTTTTTTGTTTGTGTTTTGAATCCCAATTTCTTCTGGAATACCAAGTTGAGAAGCGTTTAAATTATATCTAAATTCGCTTTTAAAATTAGATTCGCGATAGCCAATGGCAGCTTTAAAATCTTGCTCTTTAAATCTTGTATTGGTAACCCTGAAATTTTCAGTATTATAGTCGGCATGTTCGGTAAGACTTCCTCTAAAAATAAATTTAAAGGCATCGCCAGACGATTTAAATCCTGCATTTGTGCTAAAACCACTTGTGTTGGTATAATAATCTATGTTTATATCTCCTGAAGATGTATTTTGGGTTGCAAATTTTTCAGGATTCAAATATAAAACTCCACCTAAAGCATCGCTGCCATAGAGTAGGGAAGCAGGTCCTTTAATAACTTCCACACTTTCAATTCCAGCAGCGTTAATTCCCAATCCATGCTCATCGCCAAATTGTTGATTTTCTAACCTTATGCCTTGTGTGTAAACAAGAACTCTATTGCCACTTAAGCCTCTAATTACGGGTTTTCCAATGCTTAATCCGGTTGTTACACTCTCGACACCAGCAATAGTTGAGATGCCTTCTGAAAGTGTTGTAGCTCCAATAGTTTTCATATCCTTTACCTTCATTTGTTCTACTTTCATTACATTTTCGCTTTGTAATTTATGGAAAGGAGTAGATATTATTATTTCTTCCATTTCGATAGCAGAATATTTTAATTCTATATCTAAATCTTTATCAAGAGGAATATTAACAGTTATGGAAACCGTTTTATAACCAACTATTGAAATTATTATTTTATAATTTCCAGACTGCAAATCATTAATAATAAATTTGCCGTTTTCATCAGTAATAGACCCTTTTTCTAATAAGGGAAGATAAACATTTACAAAAGGAATAGGTAGATTATTATCTTTATCTGTTACTATTCCTTGTATTGTGTTTTGTGAATATATGCTTGTAATTGATAATAATATCAACCAATTTAAAATTGTTTTCATTTGTTTATAATTAATTCAGTATTAATATTTGGGAAATGTATTCCCTGTTTTTATTAATGTTAAATTAATTGTGGAGGTCCTCGCTTAAAGAAATGAAAAATTTGTTTGTTACCTAAAAACTGGTATTGTGTAGAAATAATTAGATGATATTCTTTTAAACTAACGTGTTGAAAGTCATTTGCAAAGAATTTATATTGAGTTTTTAATTTAAAACTATAGAAATCACAATCTAAATTAAACTCATGAAAATGTGTTTTTTGTGGATTTTCACAAACGTTATGAACATGATCTTCAAAAACATGTGAGAACTTTACAAAAGCTGGCGAAAGCAATGCAATAACTAAAACTAGTGCACTAATCTTGTAAATAATATGTTTTCTAGACAAATTCATTATTCGTTTAGTTATAATCCAAATTTGCGAAGCATCCTCTTTTCAAAGTTCCAAAAAAAATGAAATTGTCCAAAAAGCCATCCAAAGCAAATTAAAAGGATTTGATAAAAAATTAGCCCAATTATAATAAATAAAATCCAATAAACTAAAACATTTAAGTTTTCCTTAGTAATTCCCATCAATATCATTAATGGTTTTCCAACAAAAAGACTTGAAGTGCCTGTGATTGCAAAAACTAAAAAGACACTAATCATTTCCCATCTGTAAGTTAACTTCCATTTTTTTTCTAATTTTTTAAATAGAAATAATGTGAATTTTAATATTATATATGATAAAATTATTGTGATTAAAATAGTGAGATAAACGTTAGAATTTTTAGTGAAAATTAAAGATAATTTATACGAAGAGTAAATTAATACTATAAGACCTAAAACAGGAAAAATGAGTTGCCAATTACGCTGTATTTCCCAACGTTGTTTAAACTTTTGCATAATGTAAATTAATTAGTAAAAATATAAAATGAAAACTAAATTCTAGGAACAAAACCTGCTAATCTTTGTTTATACTGAATTTGAAAATAAATGAAATAGTTATACAACTTATAGTTTACTTCGTATCCATAATCTATATGTGCTTGATAGTCAATTTGCATTTCATACAGGTTTGATGGGTATTTACTTGATTGTAAAACACGATTGTTCCATTCGCTTACAAAAAGTAAATTTCTGCTTTCTAAAAAACTTTGCGAATAATATCCTTCAGGTTTTGCACGACTTTCTAACCAGAAATTAAATCCTGGTTCTATAATCAGTATTTCATATTCAAGTTTATCATTTGCAATGCGAACTGTGTCTTGAGCAGTTGTATTATCTTCTGAAATAGAAGTGCTTACTTTACTTGAAGTTTTGCAAGTGTAAACTCCAAAACAAATTAATAGTGTCAGAATTACGTTTTTCATTTTTCAATCTTTAGATATAAAGATATAATAATGATTACATATCGAATTAAAAATTAACTTCTTTAACATAAAAAGCATAACAAATTCGTTATGCAAAAATTCCACTCTAAAGAGTAGATTTTCTATCCTTTTAATATTCTAATAATTTGGGACGCTAATTCTGTACCAATTCTATCTTGTGCTTCATTTGTTGCAGCACCAATATGTGGTGTAAGAGATAGCTTATCACTCATTAATACTTGTATTGCTGGTGTTGGTTCGTTCTCGAATGTATCTAAACCAGCAAAACTAATTTTACCACTTTCTAAAGCATTAACAAGGGCAACTTCATCTATAACTCCTCCACGAGCAGCATTTACAATACCTACACCATCTTTCATTTTATCAATTTGTGCTTTGCCTATAACATATCCTTTTTGTGCAGGAACGTGAAGGGAAATAAAATCGGATTGTTTTAAAACGTCGTCCATAGATTCTGTTTCTATATCTACAGTTATGAATTGTCCATCAAAGAATTCAACTTTAATAGTAGCTTTTGGTATAAATATATCGCTTGCTATAACTTTCATGCCAACGCCTAACCCAATTTTAGCTACTTCCTGACCAATACGTCCAAAGCCAATAATACCAAGTGTTTTACCTCTTAATTCAACACCTTTAGCATAATTTTTCTTTAGGTTTTTAAATTTTGTATCTCCTTCTAAAGGCATATTTCTGTTAGAGTCGTATAAATAACGTACGCCTCCATATAAATGTGCAAAAACCAATTCGGCTACCGAACTTGAAGAAGCTGCAGGAGTGTTGATTACTTGTAATCCTTTTTCTCTTGCATAATCTACATCAATGTTATCCATGCCAACACCACCACGACCAATAATTTTTAGGTTTGGACACGCATCGATTAAATCTTGTCTTACTGTAGTTGCGCTTCTAACCAAAAGGACACTAATCTTATTTTCGTTTATATAATTTACCAACTGTTCTTGCGCAACTGTAGTTGTATTTACTTCAAATCCTGCTTTTTTTAATTCATCTATTCCACTTTGTGAAACGCCATCGTTTGCTAATACTTTCATTTGCCTATCCCTAACCCTTTCCATAGGAAAGGGAACTTATGGGAAATTTTAATTAATAATTTATCTTTCCAACACATTTTCCTTCCTTTAGGGAAGGATAGAGGATGGCTTACGCTTTGCTTTCTAATTCACTCATGATTTCTACCAACACTTGCACACTTTCAAGAGGCAATGCATTATACATTGATGCTCTATAACCACCAA
>CAYRVY010000163.1:0-5350 GCA_964427695.1 uncultured Flavobacteriaceae bacterium | reverse complement strand
CATAAGCTCTTGCAAAGATTGTTGCATTAACGGTTAAACTTGTGAGAACCAAACCTGTGAAAATAAGTAGTAACTTTTTCATAATTGTATGTTTTTAATTAAACTTACTTAAGTAATACCAAACAACATGCCAGAAATTTTTACAATACTGAAAACTACTGATTATGAGTAAGATAAATTAATATAGAATTAAAATATGTTAATAAGTTTACTTTGTTTGTAGGAGTTATTCTTGATAAAGTTCTAAAAATATACGAACTTCGTTTATCAGTATAAAAAAGTCTATATCTTAACATTACCTGCAAGCACCACAGATGGAAAAATAGTGCTAAAAAAGAAAAAGCCAACTGCACAAATTGCACATTTGGTTTTTGCCAATGCTCAAAGCCAAACACAAAAAACCAAAAGAGCAATTTCTTGCCAACTCTCACTGGCAAACGAAAAATAATATCTTTCAAACCGACCTAAAAACAGAATTTGAATTAAATTAGCGGATTGAATGAATTACAATAAAAATAGATGATGAAACTAACCGAAATATTAAGAGATTCTAATTACAAATTAACTCAATTTACAAATCAACAAATTGAGCAATTAGAAAACAATATATTCTTAAAAGAAGTAAGAGGAAAAGAAGTTCCATTTGTAAATTGTTTGGTTCGTAGAAAAGATATTCAATTAAAACCAGAAGAAGCCGTAAGACAATTATATCTAATGGTTTTAAAAGAAGAATATGGATATCCATTTGAGAGAATGGAAATTGAATATGCGGTTAGTTTTGGACGTGAAAAAAAACGTGCAGACATTGTTATTTTCGACAAAAAAGATACTCGTTCTATTTACATAATGGTAGAATTGAAGAAGCCAAAACTTAAAGACGGAAAAGAACAATTAAAATCTTATTGTAATGCAACAGGAGCACCTATCGGAGTTTGGAGTAACGGAGATTCTATTTCGTTTTACCACAGAAAAGACCCAAACTATTTTGAAGATTTATCAGCGATACCAAAAGCATCTGAAAAACTATCTGATATATTAACAGAACGGTGGACAATAGGTGACTTAATAAAGAAAGATAAACTCGTTACAGAAAAAAAATCACTAAAAGATTTGATTTTGGAAATGGAAGATGAAGTTTTAGCAAATGCAGGTGTAGATGTCTTTGAAGAACTGTTTAAACTAATTTTCACCAAACTTTATGATGAATTGGAAAGTGGAAGAAATAAAACTCGCCATTTAAGATTTAGAAATTATGGAGATACAGAAACGGAACTAAAAGAAAAAATACAAGACGTTTTTGATAAAGCAAAAAGCAAATGGGAAGGTGTTTTTACAGAGGATAGCAAAATAATGCTTACACCATCTCACCTCTCAGTTTGTGTTTCGTCTTTGCAAGATGTAAAATTATTTAACTCAAATTTAGATGTTGTAGATGAAGCATTTGAATATTTAATTGGAAAAAGTAGCAAAGGAGAAAAAGGACAATATTTTACACCAAGGTATGTCATTGATATGTGTGTGAAAATGATGGATCCAAAAGCAGATGAAACCATCATTGATACCGCTGCTGGCAGTTGTGGTTTCCCTGTACACTCCATTTTTCACGTTTGGGAGCAACAACTAAAAGCAAAAGGCTTGTCTAAAAGTCATATGTACACTACAGAGGAGAAACTACCAGAGCAAATTGATTATGTGAGAAATAAAGTCTTTGCTATAGATTTTGATGAAAAAGCAGTTCGTGTTGCCAGAACTTTAAACCTAATTGCAGGAGACGGACAAACTAATGTTTTGCATTTAAACACATTGGATTATGAACGTTGGGATGAAAAAACAGAAGATGAAGATTGGCAAGACACTTATTATGAAGGATGGAAAAAATTAAGAAAATTACGTACAATTAAGAATAGTAACCGTGATTTTAAATTTGATGTTTTAATGGCAAACCCTCCATTTGCAGGAGACATTAAAGAAAGTAGGATATTAGCAAAATACGAATTAGGTAAAAAACCAAATGGAAAATACCAAACAAAAGTTGGTAGAGATATTTTATTTATAGAACGAAATCTTGATTTTTTAAAACCTGGCGGACGTATGGCAGTTGTTTTACCACAAGGTAGATTTAACAACAGTAGCGATAAAAATATACGAGATTATATTGCTGAAAATTGTAGAATTTTGGCTGTTGTAGGATTACACGGAAATGTTTTTAAACCACATACAGGAACAAAAACATCTGTACTTTTTATACAAAAATGGGATGATAAACTATGCCCTAAACGAGATGATTATCCAATATTTTTTGGTACAATGCAAGAACCAAGTAAAGACAGTAGTGGTGAAAAGATTTTTGTTAAGAAAAAGGACTTCCCAAACTCTGCAAATAAAACAAAAAGCATTAATGAAGTTGCAGAACCAATAGACCATTACGATATAAGCACAACAAGTTTAGACGAATACCTTTTAGATACACACGGACATTTAATTGTAAAACACGATTTATTTAATCACGATAACTTAACTAAAGACGGGATAGCAGAAGCCTTTATTGAGTTTGCTAAAAAAGAAAAACTTTCTTTTGTGGGAAAGTAAAAAGCCCTTTTAACGAAACTCGATACAAGGAGTTGTTGGAAGGGCTGGAAATTAGTGTTTTGAATTTGTCTGAATTGATAATTGAAAATAAAATATTTCGGATTGATAGTGAATTTCAATTAAAAGAATATGTTAAAACTTTAAATAGAGTTAAGAGTTTAAATAATTTCACATTGGGAAGTCAATTAGAATTATTAACTGACGGCAAACACGGTGGAGTTACATTAACAGAAAATGGAGTAGTTTTTCTAAGAACTACCAACATCAAAGAGAATGAAATTGACTTATCTGATAAACGATTTATTTCAGTGCAAGAAAGTGAAGAAACTTTAAGAGCTGAATTTAAAGAAAATGATTTACTATTAACCACAATTGGAACAATCGGTTTATGTGCAAAAGTTCCAAAATTATTTCCAAGAGCAACAATAAATCAAAATCTTGTAAGAATTGTTTTAAAAGATAAAAGTTTGTCAAGTTTTATCTGTTGTTTTCTTAATTCAAAATATGGGAAAAATCAATTATTAAGATTTGGGGCAGGTAATGTTTACCAAATGATTAATTACCCTAATCTTAAAAAAGTTTTAATTCCTTCTTTTAATTATTTATCTAAGAAAATTGAAGATTTATATCTAATTTCTGAAAACAAAAAAAATAAATCTAAGAGAAGTTACACCCAAGCCGAAAACCTACTATTAGAAGAAATAGGTTTACAAGATTTTACACCAAGCAAAGAACCTGTAAATATTAAAAGTTTTAAAGATAGTTTTGGTACAAGTGGCAGATTGGATGCGGAATATTATCAACCTAAATTTGAGCAAGTTGTAAACAAAGTAAAAAACAAACCTTTTGATATTCTTTCTAATCTTGTTGAAATAAGTAAGTCAATTGAACCAGGTTCTAAAAACTATGTAGAAAAAGGATTGCCATTTATGCGTGTGGCGGATTTATCAAAAAATGGATTGACTGAACCTCAAAAATATATTTCTGAATATTTTGTAAAAGAAAATCAAGATAAAATTAATAGTTTAAAGCCTAAAAAAGGAACAATCCTATTCTCAAAAGATGGTAGTGTTGGTATTGCTTATCTTTTAAGACAAGATTATAACGGAATAACATCAGGAGCAATTTTACATTTAAATGTAAAAGATGAAAAAAGAATAATCCCAGAATATTTAACACTTGCTTTAAATTCAATAATTGTTCAAATGCAAGCCGAAAGAGACGCAGGTGGTTCTATTATTTTACATTGGAGTTCAAATGAAATAGAAAATGTAGTTGTACCAATTATAGATTATGACAAACAACAACAAATAGCAGAACTTATAGCGCAAAGTTTTACCTTAAAAAAGGAGAGTGAACATTTATTAGAGGTAGCCAAACGAGCAGTAGAAATAGCCATAGAAGAAAGTGAAACAGTGGCTTTGGAGTTTATTAAAAAAGAGACCGCATAACTATGCAAGAAAACAACTCACAGATCATCATTTATCAAACCGAAAGCGGAGAAACAAAATTAGATGTTCGTTTTCAAGATGAAACCGTTTGGTTAACCCAAAAATTAATGGCTGAATTGTTTCAAACATCAGTTCCTAATATAAATATTCATCTTAAAAACATATTTGAAGAAGGTGAATTAGAAGAAAATCGAACTATTAAGGATTTCTTAATAGTTCAAAAAGAAGGAAACAGAGAAGTAAAAAGGAAGCAAGTTTTTTACAACCTTGATGCTATTATTTCGGTTGGTTATCGTATAAAATCAAATGTGGCAACAAAGTTTAGACAATGGGCAACAAGTCAATTAAGAGAATACATAGTAAAAGGGTTTCTGTTGGATGATGAACGTCTAAAAAATCCTGATTTACCTTTTGATTATTTTGAAGAACTGGAAAAACGAATACAAGATATTCGTACTTCTGAGAAACGTTTTTACAGAAAAATAACAGATATTTATGCTACAAGTGTAGATTACGACCCAACTATAGAAATTAGTATCAGTTTTTTTAAAACAGTTCAAAATAAATTACACTGGGCAATAACAGGACAAACAGCCGCAGAAATAATTACCCAAAGAGCGGATAGCTCAAAAGAAAATATGGGCTTAACCACTTGGAGAAGCAATAAAATTAGAAAAACAGATGTTTCAATAGCAAAGAATTATCTGAAAGAGGAGGAACTTTCTGCATTAAACAACTTAGTTGAACAATACTTAATTTTTGCACAAGGACAAGCTCAACGGAGAGTTCCAATGTATATGAACACTTGGATTGAAAAATTAAACGGTTTCTTGACATTAAATGACCGAGATATTCTTAATAACGCAGGAAGTATCTCTCACGAACTAGGAAAAGAAAATGCAGAACGAGAATACCAGAAATTTAAAGAGAATAAACAAAAAACCATTTCAGAAGGAGACTTTGAAAAAGCTATAAAGAAAATAGAAAATAAGAAACGGAAATAATGCCAACGCTAAAAGTCATACACATTTGCAATTCGCACCAGCTATCGCTAAAACCCAAAATTGTAAAAGAACTTGTCTGACTACCAACACCTCATACACAAACCGATAAACGAACCTCCAAAATATTGAAAATATATAGTATGGGAATACGTACTTTATCTGTATAAATATTTACGAACTCTGTTAAATAACAAATTTTGTTTACATTTAGTGATATAAATTAATCAACCTGATGGAATCGAACACTACATCTTGTAAGAATTGTGAACAAGAGCATGAAGAAGGTTTTGAGTTTTGCCCACATTG
>CAYRVY010000162.1:0-5357 GCA_964427695.1 uncultured Flavobacteriaceae bacterium | reverse complement strand
ATGAAAGGTGGCAATTGGGTGGTCAGTCAGTCGTTATTTAGAACATAGCCATTATATTTAAAAGAAAACATACTGTTTGGTCGAGCCTGCCTGTAGTAAACAGGCGTAGTCGAGACCTAAAAAAATTGAAATAAAATTAATAAGATTTCCGCTTTCACGGAAAGTGAACATGATAAAAAACGATTTATTTTTAAGAGCTTTAAAAGGCGAAACCGTTAAGCGTCCTCCAGTTTGGATGATGCGTCAAGCTGGACGTTTCTTACCAGAATTTATGGCAATTCGTGAGAAATACGATTTTTTTACACGTTGCCGTACTCCAGAACTTGCCAGTGAAATTACAGTACAGCCTATTCGACGTTTTGGAATGGATACCGCAATCTTGTTTAGCGATATTTTGGTAATCCCTCAAGCAATGAATATTGAGGTGCAAATGAAGCCTGATTTTGGACCTTATTTACCAAATCCTGTGCGTGATACAAAAGGTGTAGATAAAGTAATTGTTCCAGATGTTAATGTAGAGTTAGATTATGTATATCAAGCTATAAAAGCTACCAAAGAATTGCTTAATAACGAAGTGCCATTAATTGGGTTTGCAGGTTCTCCTTGGACTATTTTATGTTATGTGGTGCAAGGTCAGGGCAGCAAAACCTTTGATAAAGCAAAGGAGTTTTGTTTCACAAATCCTGTTGCTGCACATCTATTATTACAAAAAATTACAGATACAACTATTGCTTATTTAAAAGCAAAAGTAAAAGCTGGTGTAGATGTGGTTCAAATTTTTGATTCATGGGGAGGAATGCTTTCTCCTGTCGATTATAAAGAGTTTTCTTGGCAATATATCAATCAAATTATTGAAGCCTTAAAAGATGATGCTCCAGTAATTGCTTTTGGAAAAGGATGTTGGTTTGCACTACACGATATGGCAAATAGCAATGCTTCAGCTTTAGGAATTGATTGGACAATTACAGCTCAAAATGCACGCTATTTAACTGGTGGAAATATAACGCTTCAAGGTAATTTTGATCCTTCTCGTTTATTATCGCCTCCTTCTGAAATTAAAAAAATGGTGCGCAAAATGATTAACGATTTTGGTAAAGATAAATACATCGTTAATTTAGGTCATGGTATTTTACCAAACATTCCTTTAGACAATGCAAAAGCGTTTGTTGATGCTGTTAAAGAGTATGGGAATTAACTATGAAACAGAAGTTTTACAAATATATTCAAGATTTACAAGACACTATCACTTCCAAACTCGAAGCAATAGATAGTAAAGCAAAATTTCGTGAAGATAATTGGGAGCGTCCAGAAGGTGGAGGAGGAATAACTCGCGTTATTGAAAACGGAAATGTATTTGAAAAAGGAGGTGTAAATATTTCGGCAGTCTTTGGCGAATTACCAGAAACCATGCGCAAACATTTTGGTGTAAAGCAAGCTAACTTTTATGCTTGTGGTTTAAGTTTAGTATTGCATCCTAAAAATCCAATGGTACCAACAGTTCATGCAAATTGGCGTTATTTCGAAATGTATGATGGAGGAGGAAATATGGTTGACAGCTGGTTTGGTGGTGGTCAAGATTTAACTCCTTTTTATTTATTTGAAGACGATGCAAAACATTTTCATCAAGTCTGTAAAACTGCTTGCGATAAACACGATACTGGGTTTTATCCAAAATACAAAAAAAGTTGTGACGAGTATTTTTATAATTCACATCGTAACGAAGCTCGTGGCATTGGTGGTTTGTTTTTTGATTATTGTAAAGCTTCCAATAAAATGAGTATGGAAAAATGGTATAACTTTGTTACAGAAGTTGGTAATAGTTTCTTGGAATCTTATGTGCCAATTGTTGAAAAAAGAAAAGATTTTTCTTTTACAAAAGAACAAAGAAAATGGCAAGAGATTCGTCGTGGACGATATGTAGAATTCAATCTTGTCCATGATAGAGGAACCCTTTTCGGATTAAAAACCAACGGAAGAATAGAAAGTATATTAATGAGTTTACCTCCTCATGTACAATGGATTTATGACCATTACCCTAAAAAAGGAAGTGAGGAAGAAAAATTAATTGAAGTATTACAACAACCCGTAGATTGGATTTAAGTAAATTTGATTAAATTTGAATTATGTCAACAAGAGTTAAAATATCACCTGAAACTTTGGTTTGGGCTACTGAAAGAAGTGGTTTGAATACCGATAGTTTATTTGAGGTATATCCAAAAGCTCTCGATTGGATTAGGGAAGAATCTGAGCCAACAGTTAAACAATTAGAAAGTTTTGCAAAAAAAATTCATGTCCCTTTTGGGTTTTTGTTTCTAAATAAGCCTCCTCAAGAAAAATTACCAATAACTTTCTATCGAAGTAATGGAAAAGTTATTGAGAATCCTCCACTCGTAGTTAAAGATTTAGTAAATCAAATTAAGTCAAAACAAGAATGGTTAAAGGATTTTTTGATAGATAATAATTATGATGTATTAGACTTTATTGGTTCTCTTAAAAATTTCGAAAAATTTGATATTGTTGAAGGAGCTAACATTATTAGAAATGCATTAAACCTAAACGAAACTTGGTATCAAGAAACTAAAAAAGATAAGTCTTTTAGATATTGGATAGATGAAATAGAAAAAAATAGAATTTTCATAATTTCTACAGGGTTTGTTGGTAATAATAGAAGAACAGTTGATGTAGAAGTATGTAAAGGATTTACATTAGTTGATAACATTTGTCCTTTTATCTATATAAATACAAACAATTTAGGAGGAGGTCGAATATTTACACTTATTCATGAGTTAGTTCATGTTTTTGTTGGAAATAGTATTGGAATTGGTTACAATCCAATACATCCATCTTCACAACCTCTTGAAAAATTTTGTGATAAAGTTGCCTCTGAAATTTTAGTTCCTTCGTCATTTTTTAATGTTAGCTGGAATTCAAATAATGATTCTTTTTCTGATAAAGTTTCAAGATTAGCTTATCAATATCATGTTAGTAAACTTGTAATTATAAAAAAAGCTTTGGATTCTAATTTCATTCAAGTATCGGATTTTTGGGAGTTTTATAATTACTACACAAATATCCCTTTTAAAAAAACACAAGGAGGTCAATTTTGGAATTCTAAACCATATGAAGTAAGTCGAAAATTTTATTCTTTTGTTGATACAGCATTAAAGCAAGGTAAAATTTTACCCTCTAATGCTTACAAGCTGACAAATATGAAAGCAAATACTTATGAAAACTTTAAAAAGAAATCTTAGGTAAATGCTTTACATATTAGACGCTAACATATTAATTCACCCTAATAGAATAACTCATCCTTTTGACATTCATCCTACATTTTGGGGAAAAATGTCTGAAATTTTAAATAGAAATGATGTAATATCTATTGACAAAGTAAAAGCTGAAATTTATGACCATAAAGATGCTTTGACAGAATGGTGTAAATCAAATACTAATTCTTCATTTTGGGCTTCTACTAACCATAGTATTTTAGAATATGCAGAGATTCAAAACTGGGCTCAATCTAAAGATTATAATGATAGAGCTCTTGCAGATTTTGCTAATTCTAAAAATGCTGATTCTTTTTTAGTTGCATTTGCTCTTAATACTAAAAAAGAAGATAAAAAAGATGTTACAATTGTAACTCTTGAAGTTAGCAATCCTGATAGCAAAAAAAATGTGAAACTACCTGATGTATGTATTGAATTTGAAATTCGCTATATAAATATTAATGATTTCTTTAGAGAAATAAATGTCCAATTTTAATAATATTATGTATCCACTGCGAAGAAATAGAAGATTAAGAACCAACGAAGTTATTCGTTCTTTAGTTCGTGAAAACACTATTACTCCAAACGATTTTTTAGTACCTCTTTTTGTGGTTGAAGGCAAAGGTGTAAGAGAAGAAATTGCTTCGATGCCAAACTACTTTAGATTTAGCTTAGATGTAGTAGAAAACGAAATAAAAACACTTTGGTCGCTTGGGTTAAAATCGGTTTTACTATTTGTAAAAGTGCCTAATAGTTTAAAAGACAATGCAGGTAAAGAAGCTTTAAATCCAGACGGTTTAATGCAACGTGCTATTAAAACTATAAAAGATGTGTGTCCTGATATGTTAGTAATGACAGATATTGCGCTCGATCCTTACTCATCTTATGGACACGATGGTATAGTTAAAAACGGAAAAATTATAAACGATGAAACTGCTAATTTTTTAGCACAAATGAGTATTTCTCATGCTCAAGCTGGTGCAAATTTTGTAGCACCAAGCGATATGATGGATGGTCGTATTCTAACCATTCGTGAAGCTCTCGAAGAAGAAGGCTTTACAGATACAGGAATAATGAGTTACTCAGCTAAATACGCATCAGCATTTTATGGCCCTTTTCGTGATGCTTTAGATTCTGCTCCTGTTGATTTGGTAAATATTCCGAAAGATAAAAAAACATATCAAATGGATTTTGCTAATCGCTATGAAGCACTCCGAGAAACCGAAATGGATATTGATGAAGGAGCAGATATTGTGATGGTAAAACCTGGAATGCCTTATTTAGATATTGTCCGGGATATAAAAAATGAATTTGATGTTCCTGTTGCCGTATATCAAGTTAGTGGTGAGTATGCTATGATTAAAGCTGCTGCCGAAAAAGGCTGGTTAGACCATGACCAAATCATGATGGAAAGCACCATAGCATTTAAAAGAGCTGGTGCAGATATTATTGCCAGTTACTTTGCACAAGATATTGTGAAATTGATTTCGTAAATTAGCATCAATAAAAGGTTATTCATGAGCTTATTATTATTATACGCATTCATCTCTATTTTTGTTTCCTTCATATGTTCTATTCTCGAGGCTGTATTATTAAGCATTTCTCCAACTTATATTAATTTAAAAAAGAAAGAAGGAAAAACATTTGCTACTTCACTTGAAACTTTAAAAAAAGATATAGATAAACCTCTTATTGCCATTTTAACTCTAAATACTGTTGCGCATACTGTTGGCGCAATTTTAGTAGGTGTACAAGCCGAAAAAGTATTTGGGAATGGCGACAATTCAATTTTGATTGTTTCTGCTCTAATGACGATATTGATTTTAGTTGCTTCCGAAATCATACCAAAAACCATAGGTGCAACCTATTGGAAACAATTAGCAGGAATTTCTACAAAAATTTTAAATGCCTTAATATTTTTCTTTACATGGACAGGCATTATTTGGTCTTTACAATTCTTCACAAACCTATTTGGTAAAAATAAAGAAGGAGAGAGTGTATTAAGCCGTGAAGATTTTCACGCTATGGCTGATATTGCACAAGAAGAAGGCGTTTTTCAAGCATCTGAAAGTACTATTATAAAAAACCTTATCA
>CAYRVY010000161.1:0-5357 GCA_964427695.1 uncultured Flavobacteriaceae bacterium | reverse complement strand
TTAACCAAAATAGCAGACTTAAATAATAGACTTAAGAAAACTATTTATTAATCAACCTATATATTACATACTAAAATTGATGTAGGTTTTAAACAAGTTGGTAGCCATTGAACCGAGTAAATTTAAGACCATCCGACTTACGGAGTAAACAAAAAAGGAAATTACTCTCTGGAAAAGTGAAATATGGAAACCTAAAAAAAGTCGAAAACGCGGAAAGACCATACGAAGAATAACGACTTAACAATTTATTCTTCAAAATTAATCTATAAAATATTTATTATGAGAAATTTAAAAATGATGGCTATTGCCATTTCGTTAGGAGCAATGTCTTTTGTTAGTTATGGCTCGTCAATTGGAAGTAGTGATGATATGCTAATATCTGGTATTGAAACTTCTGATATAGGAACGGAGAGTAGAAATCGTACTACCACTACGACAACTACGACAACTACCACGACAACCACAACAACTGGTGCTAGTCAACTTTTAGCGTTGTAGCAAATATTGATAGAAGCTGTAAAAGTTTATTTTACAGCTTCTATCTTATTTATTTTAACTTAAAACTTTGTATTATGAGAAATTTAAAAATGATAGTTATTGCCATTTCTTTAGGAGTAATGTCTTTTGTAGGCTATGGCTCGTCAATTGGAAATAGCAATGATATGCAAATATATATATATAGGTATTGAAACTTCTGATATGGGTGTGGAAAGTAGAAATCGCACAGTTACAACATCCCTTACCGTAGCTACAATAACGACTTCTACCACAACTGGAACCATTCTTAAAGCATTTTAAAAGAATAATAGAAACTGTAAAGTTTATTTTACAGTTTCTATTATTAAAAAAAAAATTAAAAATATGAAGATAATTAACATTTTTAAAGCAGTATTAGCATTGTTACTATCAATACATTTTCTTATAATCATTTTAAATCAATGTTTTCAACAAAAATGGTCACTTATAAATTGCCCAATTATAGAAAAGTTAGAAAGTATGTATATACTACCTTTCTTTGAACAGAATTGGACTATGTTTGCTCCAAACCCTCCAACTGGTAAAAAATATATTGCTTTAGAGTTTTATACAAAAAATAATAAAGAGAAAAACACAACTTCTGGTGTTTTGAATATTCACGATCCAATAAGTCAAGAAAATCTACAAACTTATTTTTCATTAAATCAAAGGCTAATTAAATATTTTGCTGAATGTTCTAATGAAATTATTATAAAGTCTAAAACTTTTAAAACTCCAGAAGAATTAGACAGAAAATCAAATGCGTTTAAATCTATTAAAAACTACTCCAAATTTGTTTTACCTAAACAAAAGGATTTCTTAGATAAAATTGATGAAAAGGACAGTATTTTTATGAATTTATTTATCATAAGTGAAGTTTTGCCCAATATTAGTGAACAAGATAAAAAGCCTGAAAAATATTTTCAAAAAATTGAGAATATTTTTTTAACAAAAAAAGAATTTTTAAATGGCAAATAAAATTAATAGAAAAATAGGAGCAACAATTTTAAGAGCAGTATTAGGATTTCTGATACTCAAAGATTTTATTATCTATTTTAACAACAAGGAGTATTTATTCAATAATAATGGTATTGTCTCTTACAGAACTTATACAGACATTACGAATTATATTAAATTAGATTGGTTGTATATTGATTTTAATAATGAAACTAATATCAACCTCTTTTTAGTTACTGGTATCGTTTTTAGTTTATTTCTCTTTCTTGGATTTTTTAAGAGATTTTCAGCAATTGTACTATTTTTGTTGTTGATTATTTTTAAGCATAGAAATATTTACCTTTTGGATGGTGGAGATAATATTATTTGGATTTTACTTCCACTTATGAGTTTTATTGACTCTTATAGTTTTTCAGGTAGTTATGATAGATTTGTTGACAATATCACCAAAAAAATTAAACCCTATTTTATCATTCTTAGTAAATATTTTTCATTTGCAATAATCATTCAACTTTGTATAATTTATTTTTTCTCATCACTGCATAAATTACAAGGCGAAGTTTGGATAAACGGAACAGCATTATATTATGTGTTAAAATCTGAAGATTTTAATGCAAGTTTTTTAAATAATTTAATTGCACAATCAACATATTTAGTTGCCTTTCTAACTTGGACAACAATTATTTTCCAATTTATTTTTCCATTTCTAATATGGCATAAAAAAACCAAACTTAAAATAATACTTATAGGAATATTTTTTCATATCGGAATTTTCCTATTGTTAAGAGTTGATAACTTTTCTTTTATAATGATAGGTGTTTATGCAATTCTTTTGTATGATGATGAATATAAAAAACTGTTCACAAAATTCCAAAAACTTAAAAAATGAAAAAATATATATTAACAATAATAGTTCAATTTATTGTTTATTCAGGATTGTATGGGCAAAATATATATAATGGAATAATTATAAACAAGAAAAAATCTCTTGACAAAGTAGAGTATCTTATTACTTTAGAAAATTTAAAAGACTCTACAAAATATTATACTTCTATAAGTAAAAAAGATAATTCATTTATCTTTATTAATGTTGTAAAAGGAAATTATTATAGGTGTGTAAGCGAAGTTGAATCAAACATTTCAATCATTTGTGATTATATAAATATTCCTTTTTCTAAAGGAAAAGACTCAATTATTATTGATATTAACACAACAAGAGTATTAGATGAAGTAATAATAACAGCAAAAATAAAAGTTCCTTTGATAAAATATGAAGCAGGTGTTTTACAAGTAAATGTGGAAGGTAATCCAATCTTTTCTACTGGTACTGTTTTTGAAACACTATCTAAAATGCCAGGTGTTAGTTATGATGCTGTCAATAACTCATTTCGTTTAAATGGCAAAAGTGGTATTTTGATACAATCTGATGATAGAACTCTGTATTTAACAGGTAATGAATTGATAGAGTATTTAAAAACAATTTCTGCTGGTGATATTTCAAAAATTGAAATTAATTCGGCACCATCATCAAAATATGAAGCATCAGGTGGTTCAGGAATAATAAACATAAAAACTAAGAGAATAAAAAGGGAAGGCATATATATTGGAGCAATGATTACTGCTACACAAGGCAGATTTTTCGATGAAACAAATGCTTTAAAAATACAATATAACACTAAAAAAGATAGATTTTTATTATATTACAACTCTTCATTTAATAAAGATTTTGAAGAAGCAAAAACAGTAAGAAGATTTTTTGGTCAAAATAATAGTTTTCAAGATACTTATGCTATTATTAATGGAAATTCAAATAATATTAGAGGTGAATATGAGCGAGAGTTTAAGAATTCAAAATTGATATTATCATCTAAAGTGTCAATATATAAAGAAACAATTCCTCAAAATACAACTTTAGATTTTTTTTCATCTTTCTCGCAGGTAGCAGATTCGACAAATATTTCATTTAATAACAGTAATAATAAACTGCGTAATTATTCTTTTGGTGCAGACTATTATTTAACTAAGAAAAAGAATAACTTAACTCTTAAAGTTAATTATCTAAATTACGAAATTAATAATAATTCTCTATTAAAGTCTTTCAATTCACCGTCTAATTTCATTTATCCTGACTTAGAAAATCATTCTCCTAACAAGATTAACATTTTCCTTTCTGAAATTGATTATGTCTATAAAATTGACTCATTATCTAAAATAGAATTAGGATCAAAAGCAGTTTATCAAAATCTCAAGAACGAGAATAATTTTTTTAGTATTACAAATGGTAATAGAGTTTTTGACATAGACAAGTCTAATGAATATTCTTACAGAGAATGGGTTATTGGTTTATATGTGCAATATTATAGGAAACTTTATAGTAAAATAGATTTAACTTTAGGTGCAAGGTTAGAAACAAATCCTTCAAAAGGTGAGAGCAAAATTAACAATTTTATTTTAGAGCGAAAACTAACTAATTTTTTTCCTTATGTAAACATTTCTTATTCTTATAATAAAAATAATAACTTTAATTTATCTTATAATAAGCGTATTACTCGTCCTGTTTTTAGTAATTTATTACCATATACATATTTTGTTGACCCATTTACTAGATTAACAGGTAATCCTGAATTAAACCCATTTATATCCCAACAACTCCAATTCCAATATATCCTTAAACAAAAATATATTTTTGGTATCAGTTACACGTTAAATGAAAATCAGATATTTCAAACGCCATTCATAGATAGTCAAAGTTTTGAGAGCAGTTTAAAACCCATAAATATAGAAAAAGGGAATAGTTTGGCTATAAGTTCTAACTTAAATTTTAAGATTCTAAAATGGTGGGACATTAGTGTAAACAACGTTTTATTTTATGATAAAATAAAATCTAATAGTGATTTGCTATTTGTAAATTCTGAAAATTGGTCAACACAATTTACAACAACCAATCAAATTAAACTTCCCAAAAAATATGTGTTAACATTTACAACAGACTATATATCTTCCTTTATTCAAGGTCCTTATAAAACAGATGTTATATTCTCATTAAATGCAAGTATTAGTAAATCATTCTTTAATAATTCATTTTACGCATCAATCACTGCAAATGACATATTAAACACCTATGAGATTACAAATACCTTAAACAATGCTAACGACTATATTAGAATAAATCAAAATTTTGACATAAGGTGGATACGTTTGAGCCTTACATATAAATTCAGAAAAGGTATCAATAAATCAAGTTCAATAAATGATAAGTCTATAGATGAAATAAAAAAGAGAATAAAATAAAGTTAGTATTATGCAGTATTCTTATATAATTTATGACGGTGATTGTGGTTTTTGTAATAAAACAGTAATGTTTATTGCAAAGAATGATAAGAACAATAACTTTAAATTTATTTCAAGTCTTTCAGAATTTGGCACGAAATTATTGTTAAAGTATAATATTAAAGGATTAGAAAAAGCAACAATAATATTAGTAGAAAATGAAAACGAAATTGATAAAAAAAGTGTAGCAATCAGAAAAGTATTATTTAAAATTCCATCTTATAAAATAATGGGTTATTTGATGTTTTTATTTCCAAAACAACTATCTGATTATGTATATGACTTTATTTCAAAGAACAGAAAACTGATTATTAAAAATAATATTTGTGAGATACCAAACTCTGAAATGCGAAAGAAATTTATAATGTAAAAATCATCAACGGCTACCAACCGTTATGCCACATTATGACCCGTCCTGAAATATGTATACACAAAAAACGCTACTTAACTTGTTGTCTCGTCCAAAATCATAATTCGTAAATCTAAAATCAAAACTCTTTCCTGTTTTCCGCACTTTCTAAAAACACACTCTGTACCCCTTGATTTTATTGGAT
>CAYRVY010000160.1:0-5359 GCA_964427695.1 uncultured Flavobacteriaceae bacterium | reverse complement strand
GGGTCATTACGAACGCTTTTTAAATGTACCAACCTCACAAGCTAATAATGTTACAACTGGAAGAATTTACCAAAGTGTTATAGAGAAAGAACGTCGTGGTGAGTTTTTAGGAAAAACAGTACAAGTCATTCCTCATATTACAGACGAAATTAAAGAGCGTATCCAAATTCTTGGTAATTCTGGCGATTTCGATATTGTAATCACAGAAATTGGAGGTACTGTTGGTGATATTGAATCGTTGCCATATATAGAAGCTGTACGGCAATTAAAATGGGACTTGGGAGAACACAATGTTATTGTAGTGCACTTAACGCTTATTCCATATTTGTCCGCTGCGAGAGAATTAAAAACAAAACCTACACAGCATAGTATAAAAACACTTATGGAAAGTGGAGTACAGGCAGATGTTTTGGTATGTAGAACAGAACATGAAATAAGTGATAGTATTCGTATTAAATTAGCACGTTTTTGTAATGTGCAGAAAGAAGCAGTAATACAATCTATAGATGCTTCTACTATATACGATGTGCCTAACATGATGTTGGAAGAAGGCTTGGATAAAGTGGTGCTTAAAAAATTAGGGTTAAAAAGTTCGACACCAGATTTAACAAAGTGGAACGAATTTTTATCGCGTCATAAAAATCCTAAAAACGAAATTACTATTGGTTTGATTGGTAAATATGTAGAATTACAAGACTCGTACAAATCTATTTTAGAATCTTTTATTCATGCAGGAGCTGCTAACGAAGTTAAGGTTAAAGTAGAATCTATCCACTCAGAATATTTAAATAAAGATAATATAAAAGAAAAATTATCGCACCTCGATGGAGTATTAGTTGCTCCGGGTTTTGGCGAACGTGGTATTGAAGGCAAAATAGATGCTGTAAAATATGTGCGTGAAAACAATATTCCTTTTTTAGGTGTTTGTTTGGGGATGCAAATTGCAGTTATAGAATATGCACGAAATGTTTTAGGATTAGAAGGTGCAAATTCTACTGAAATGAATAAAAAAACGCCATATCCTGTTATTGATTTAATGGAAGAACAAAAAGCAATTACTAATAAAGGAGGCACAATGAGATTGGGTGCCTGGACTTGTGAATTGAAAGAGGATAGTATCGTTTCACAAGTTTATAATAAAGCAAATATTAAAGAGCGTCATCGACATAGATACGAATATAATAATCAATATAAAGAGCAATTAGAAGCTGTTGGTATGAAAGCTACTGGATTAAACCCTGAAACAGGTTTGGTAGAAATTATAGAAATACCAAAACACACTTGGTTTGTTGGTGTACAATATCATCCCGAATATAAGAGTACTGTTTCTAATCCGCATCCTTTGTTTGTAGCTTTTATAAAAGCAGCATTAAAGTATTCATTGAAAAAAAATAGTGTCAGTATGGCATAAAATGTATATTGGATAGCTTTTTGAGTAATCAAATCTTTCCACTCCTTCCAATTGTTATCGGAATAAAAGAGAGATATTCAAAAGATTGAGTGGTTATTTAGAAGAGTTTAGAGGAGTTTAGAAGAGGTTAAGAATAGTATTGATTTAGTATTACTGGAAATAAAAGAAGAATTTAAAAAGGAACCACCTCTTAATCTCCTCCTTAAAAAGAGGAGAAATTTTCTCTTCTTACGATAGTTATCGGAATAAAGGGCTAAAGGTTTAATGACAGAAATTATTCTCTCCTTCCGATTGTTATCGGAATAAAGGAGAGATGTCCGCAGGACAGAGTGGTTATAAATAAATGAATGAACAACGAAATTCACAATAGAAAATATTTAAAAGAGTTTCGAAGAGATTTAAGAAATAATGCTACAATCTCTGAAAACTATTTGTGGAAAGCGTTGAGGAGGAGCCAACTTGAAGGAATAAAATTTAGAAGACAGCATAGTATTGAAAATTTTATTGTTGATTTTTTCTGTCCGAGTGAAAAACTCATAATTGAAATTGATGGGACAGTTCACAATAATTTTGTGAATAATGAATATGATTATAAACGAACTGAAAGATTAAACGAACTTGGTTTTAAAGCAATTAGATTTACAAATCAAGAAATTAAAAATAATATTGATTTAGTATTACAAGCAATAAAAGAGGAATTAAAAAAATAACCACCTCTTAATCTCCTCCTTCAAAAGGAGGAGAAATTATTCTCTCATCCTGATAGTAATTGGGATAAGGGAAAATTAACCGAAAAGATGATGAGTTAAATGTATAATAATAAATCTTATTCTCTCCTTCCGATTGTTATCGGAATAAAGGAGAGATGTCCGAAGGACAGAGTGGTTAAAATCCTAATCAAATAAAAGGGTTATAAAGTATAAATATGGAAGAAAAAAAATTAGACATTAATTCAATTATAGGTTTTATACTTATTGCTGCGATATTAATGTATATGCTGTATCAAAACCAGCCAACACCTGAAGAAATTGCTGAACAGGAAAAAGTCAAACAAGAACAAATTGATGCAGAAAAAGCAAAAAACAAAGCTGCTGATACATTTGTTACTACATCTGAAGATTTTTCTGTAACAACAACAGATTCTATTCAATTAGTAAATTTAAAAAATAAGATTGGAGCATTTGCATATTCATCATCTCAATCTTCTACAACACAAGAAGAAACCGTTTTTGAAAACGAAGTATTATACTTAAAAATAAACAACAAAGGAGGCTATTTAACAGAGGTAAGGTTAAAGCAATTTGTAAACCACGATTCGATTCCTATTTATTTAATAAAAGATAAGAATTCTTTTTTTAATATCACTTTTGGTACGACAGATAACCGAACATTAAACACTCAAGACCTTTATTTTCAACCAACACTTTCTCAAAGTGGAGACAACCAAATATTATCGATGAAACTTAAAGTATCTGAAACTCAATTTTTAGAATACAGATATGAGTTAAAACCTAACGATTATATGTTAGGTTTTTCGGTAAGTTCGCAAGGTCTAAATAACATTATTAATAGTTCGCAAGATGTATTATTACATTGGGAATTAGATGTGTTAAGGCAAGACAAAAGTATTTCTTACGAAAATCGTTACACACGTTTAACATACCAACACGATGGTGGCAAAGTAGATAAACTTAGTCAAGCAGGTAATGACGACGAAGTAGAAAAAGATGTAGAATGGTTGTCGTTTAGACAGCACTTTTTTAGCTCTATTTTAGTAACTGACAAACCATTTAAGGTAGCAACATTAACTTCTCAAGATTTAGTTTTAGATGAAGATATTGATAGTGTTTTTACAAAAAGATTTACTGTTACAATACCATTAGAAATAAAACGTGGCGAATTAAACGAATCTTTAAGCATATATTATGGACCAACAGACAGTACAATATTAAAAATATACGATAAAGATTTAGAAGAAAGTATCCCTTTTGGTTGGGGAATTTTTGGCTGGATAAATAAGGCCATATTTATTCCGCTATTTAGCTTTTTAAGCGGTTTTCTCCCTTATGGAATTGCCATTATTGTAATGACTATTTTAATTAAATTATTACTATCGTTTGTACAATACAAGCAGTTTTTGTCTCAAGCAAAAATGAAAATTTTAAAACCCGAACTGGAAGCTATAAAAGTAAAGTATAAGGATGATAAAATGAAGATCCAAAAGGAAACTATGGCTTTACAAAATAGAGCAGGAGCGAGTCCATTGGCTGGTTGTTTGCCAGCATTAATTCAGTTGCCTGTGTTTTATGCTCTGTTTATGTTCTTTCCTACAGCTTTCGATTTACGCCAAAAAAGTTTTCTTTGGGCAGACGATTTATCGTCGTATGACGCAATTGCAGAGCTGCCTTTTAGAATCCCAATGTATGGTGATCATGTAAGTTTATTTCCAATATTAGCATCTATAGCAATTTTCTTTTATATGAAAATGACAACGGGACAGCAAATGGTATCCACACCAACCCAAGAAGGTATGCCAGATATGGCAAAGATGATGAAGTATATGATTTACTTGTCTCCTATAATGATGCTCTTTTTCTTCAATAATTATGCAAGTGGATTGAGTTTGTATTATTTTATTTCAAACCTTATTTCAATAGGAATTATGATAGTTATTAAAAACTACATTATAGATGAAGACAAAGTATTAGCAAAAATTGAAATAAGTAAGAAAAAACCTAAAAAGCAGAGTAAGTTCCAACGTAAAATGGCAGAAATGATGGAGAAAGCAGAAGAGCAGAAACGAGCACAGCAAAAAGGTAAAAGATAATATTTTAAATAAGAATTGCTTAAATTGAGTTGTCATTATTTTTATTTTGGCAGCTTTTTTTTGTTTTACTAAATGGACAAGTATGGTCTGTTGAGTATATTAACAATTTTAGATAAATCATTTCGTTATTGAAAATATGAAGCATATCTCATTAGTTATTTTATTTTTTATTTCATCTTTAATTTCTGCACAAAATATGAATCAGTTTGATGCTAATGGCAATCGTCATGGCATCTGGAATAAAACCTTCGAAGGAACTAATCAAGTTCGATACCAAGGAGAGTTTTATCATGGAAAAGAAATAGGACTTTTCAAATTTTATAAATACATAAAGAAAAGAAGCGTCTTAACTGCAACAAAACAATTTAATGAGAACGACAAAACTGCTGATGTAAAATTTTTATCATCAAGAGGCAAAGTGATAAGTGAAGGGAAGATGAATGGTAAATTGCATATTGGTGTGTGGACATATTATCATAATAATTCTACTAAAATAATGACACTTGAAACTTACAATGAAGAGGGTAAATTACAAGACAAACGTTTGGTATATTATGAAAACGGACAATTGGCTGAAGAGGTTAATTATGAAGAAGGAAGTATAGAAGGTGTTTCAAAATGGTACTCCTTAAAAGGAATCGTATTAAAGGAATTTGTTTATAAAAACAATGAGCTTCATGGTAACGCAAAGAATTATAATGGAAAAGGAGAGATTTTAACTGAAGGCTCTTATAAACGAGGTAAAAAAACAGGTATTTGGAAGTACTATGAAGAAGGAAAGCTTGTTGAAGAAAAGAATTTTACTTACACAGCAAAATATAAAAAGAAGCAATAATTTATTATTTTTTAGCCCTCACAGGTTTTAAAACCTGTGAGGGCTCTATTTTCTTACCATTTATTTTGAAATTGATAAGAACGATTAAAAACATCTTTTCTATTAAAACTTAATCATTAATTCATACTTTTTTATTTGTAAATTTGCCAAATGCAAAGAGTAATTATTGGACTATCTGGTGGAGTAGATTCTAGCGTTGCAGCTTATTTATTAAAGCAGCAAGGTTACGATGTTATTGGTTTGTTTATGAAAAATTGGCACGACGATTCTGTAACAATTTCCGATG
>CAYRVY010000159.1:0-5372 GCA_964427695.1 uncultured Flavobacteriaceae bacterium | reverse complement strand
AAAAAATAATTTCTATTTTATTTTACGACATCAAATATTTAAATTGGTATTATTTTAATTTGTCTTTGTAATGCTGTTCTAACTTTTTTAACTTCGGATTTATTACGAATTGACAATAGCTTTGTTGCTTATTATTCTCATAATAGTCTTGGTGGCTTATTTCAGCATTATAAAATACTTCAAACTCTTTAACTTCTGTAACTATAGGATTGTCAAAAACCTGTTCCTCTTCTAGCAAAGCAATAAATGATTCTGCTTCTGTTTTTTGAAGTTCGTTAGTATAAAATATTGCCGAACGATATTGTGTGCCAACATCATTGCCTTGTCTGTTTAATGTGGTTGGGTCGTGAGTTGCAAAGAAAATTTCTAACAACTCATTATAAGTTACTTTACTTTCATCAAAAATAATTTTGGTTGCTTCAGCGTGTCCTGTAACTCCTTCGCAAACTTCACGATATGCTGGGTTTTTAATAAAACCTCCTGTGTATCCAGAAATCACTTGCGTTACACCTTCTATTCTATTAAATACGGCTTCTGTACACCAAAAGCATCCTCCTGCAAATATTGCTGTTTTAAAAAGTTCTGTCATCTGTTGTTAAAATTAAGAAAAAACATTTAGTCCGTTGTAATTATAAGACCTTACCAAAACATTAACAAATCTGTAATATTTTTAACGTTTGCTTATGAATTTACAGTACTTATGAAATGTAATTTTGTGCGAATGTAACAATCATCAATAATAAAAGTCCTTGTATTAGGATGTTTTATTTTAATCAATCAAAAAATCAATCAAAAAAAAATGAAAAATTCAATCTGCCTGCTCTTTGCTATTATTTGTAGCACATTAATTTTTTCACAAGAAAAAAAATTCTTAAATCTTAAAAGAGCTGATACAGCTCCTAAAATTGATGCAGTTTTAGACGACCTAGCTTGGGAAGAAGCAGAGGTAGCTGAAGGTTTTGTTGAATTTAGACCAGCTGACGGAAACCCTGAAAAAGCAAATCAAAAAACGACAGTTAAAGTTACCTACGATGATAGCGCAGTATATTTTGCAGCATATCTACACGACGACCCTAAAAATATTATGCAGCAATTAACAAGTCGTGATAATTTTGGTACAGCTGATTTTTTTCTTTTATCAATCAATCCAAATAATGATGCTCAAAACGATACCCAATTTTTAATATTTAGTACTGGAACACAAGGAGATGCTATAGTAGGCTCCGATGGAAATGAAGATTGGGGATGGAATGCTGTTTGGGATAGTGCAGTAAAAATTGTTGATGACGGTTGGATTGTGGAAATTAAAATACCTTATTCTGCTTTGCGTTTTTCTAATCAGGAATTGCAAACTTGGGGTATTCAATTTCATCGCAGGCATATGAATGACAATAGACAACTTACATGGAATCCAATTGACAAAACTAAGGGCAAAATAGGACAATATCATGGAGAATTAAGAGGAATTAAAAACATTAAACCTCCAACACGTTTAAGTTTTTATCCTTTTACATCCACTTTAGCACGCTCATTTAATGGAGAAACTGCAAATGATTATAGTATTGGGCTTGATGTAAAGTATGGTATAACCGAAAATTTTACTCTAGACGCTACACTAATCCCAGATTTTAGCCAGGCTGGATTTGATAATGTCGAATTAAATCTTGGTCCTTTCGAGCAGCAATTTTCAGAGCAAAGACAATTTTTCAAAGAAGGTATAGACATATTTAATAAAGGTAATTTATTTTATTCCAGACGTATAGGCAACTCGCCTATTGGAAATCCAAATCTAGAAGCAAATGAAGACATAATTGACTACCCAAACAAAGTAAAAATGCTTAACGCAATTAAGGTTTCTGGACGGACAAAAAATGGTTGGGGAATAGGTGTTTTTAATGCAATTACCGAAAAAACTGATGCTACAATTAAAAATACTTTAACTCAAGAAACTCGTAAAGAAGTAGTTGAGCCATTGGCAAATTATAATATTATAGTCATAGATAAGCAATTTAACGGCAACTCCTCTGTAAGTCTTGTCAATACAAATGTTACAAGAGATGGACATTTTAGAGATGCTAATGTTACAGCAGCTTTGTTAGACTTAACTAATAAAAAGAACACTTATAATTACGAAGGTGAATTTAAAATGAGTAATCTAAACTTAGCTGATGGAAATCAAACAGGTTTTAGTTCAGAAGTGGAATTTAATAAAGTAAGTGGAAAATACAGATATGGTGTTGAATATAGTATGGCAGATAGGAACTATAACATCAATGATATGGGCATTCAATTTAGAAATAACTATAGTAATTTTTCATCTTATTTTTCATATCGAATTTTTGAACCTACTGAAAAGTTAAACAATTTTAGATTTAGTTTTCGCGCTAATTATAGAAAACTATTCAAGTCAGGAAATTATACAGGAAATAATATTGGCATTCGTATATATGCACAAAACAAGAAACTTTGGGAATATGGAGGTAATTTGAATTGGAGCATTGGAAAACAATATGATTATTGGGAACCAAGAACTGATGGACGTTATTTTACATTTAAAAACAATGTCAATATGAATGCTTGGTTTGGGACTAATAGAGCTAAACGTTTTCAAATGATGGTAAGAACAGGGATAGCTACACTATTTGATAATGAACGGGATGTATTTTATTATTGGATTGGTCTAGATCCAAGAATGCGTTTTAGCGATAAATTTACCTTAAGATTCTCTTTCAATTTTCAAAAAGGAAATGGAGGTCGTGGTTATGTGACTAATATAGGTGATGAGATCATTTTTGGACAACGTAAACAACAAACTATCGAGAATAGTATTTCTGGAACTTATAATTTTAATTCATTTCATGCGCTCAACTTAGCGTTTAGAAATTACTGGTCAACGGTTACGTATAGTCAGGATTTATTCACATTACTAGAAGATGGTAGTGTTACAACTACTACTGGACATAATTTAGATAACATTGGTTTTGATCCTAATGCAAATTTTAATACTTGGAATCTTGATTTTAGATATTCATGGCAATTTGCTCCTGGAAGTCAATTAACAGCTTTATACAGAAACTCTTTGTTTAACTTTAATTCAATGTCTCAAGATAACTTTTTAGACAGTTTAGGAACATTGTTCGATCAGCCTATAGAGCATGTTTTTTCGCTGCGTTTAGTTTATTATATTGACTATAACAATGTGAAAAATATTTTTAATAAGAAAATCAGTTAATTCTATTTTAACAAGATAAACACAAAGGCATACTTCAAAAAGGTTTGTAACAATTAAAGTTGCAAACCTTTAATTTTACATAATATACTCTTTTTAAATTAGTTAACATTGTTAAATGTCCCATTAAGCCCTCCTATTGACTATTTGATTTGTGCTTTTTAGCATCAAATTAAATGTTTACATTTTTACAATGTTTTTAACATTTAGTTAATAGAATAACGAAGTTACTAACCGTAGTTTTGGCAGAGATTAACGACTCTTATTCAATTTATATTAATTGTTAAATAAAAATTACTAAAACCATCTTTATTAAAATGAAAAAGACACTTTGTTTTTTATTCATATTCTATTGCTTTTCAATCACTAAAGCACAAGAAAAAAAGTCTTTACATATTACAAAAACCAATGTTGCGCCAAAAATAGATGGTGTATTAGATGACCCTGTTTGGAGTGAAGTAGAAGTAGCCACAAATTTTGTTCAATATAATCCTAAAATGGACATTCCAGCTAAACATCATCAAAAAACTGAAGTAAGAATAACTTTTAATGATCAAGCCATTTATATTGCCGCCTATTTGTATGATAATCCAGAAGATATGTTTAAAGTATTTTCTCCAAGAGACGATTTTGGACAAGCTGATTACTTTGGAGTTACCTTCAATCCTAATAATGATGCCCAAAATGACATTAAATTCTATGTAATGAGTTCTGGAACACAAGCAGATATCATTGGAGGTTCTAGTGGTAGACGACGTGGTGGTCCTGGTCCAAGTGGCGACAGAGGTTGGAATGCTGTATGGGACAGTGCGGTTAAACATGTTGATGATGGATGGATAGTAGAAATGAAAATCCCTTATGCTGCACTTCGTTTTTCAAATCAAGAAGGTGCTGTTTGGGGAATTCAGTTTTTTAGAAAATTTAGAAAAGAAGGTCTTGACTATAGCTGGAGCCCGATAGATAGAACTAAAGGAACTACAGGAATTTATGATGGTGAACTCAAAGGGTTGAATAATATATCACCTCCTACTCGATTAAGTTTTTATCCTTTTACCTCAGCAACGTCAGTTTCCCAAAATAAGGAAACAGTTAGTAATATTGGTTTTGGAATGGATGTTAAGTACGGAATAAGTGAAAGTTTTACTCTAGATATCACTTTGATTCCAGATTTTAGTCAAGCAGCTTTTGATAAAGTAGAATTAAATTTAGGACCTTTTGAGCAACAATTTTCGGAGCAACGTCAATTTTTTAAAGAGGGTGTAAATTTGTTTAGTAAAGGTAATTTATTCTATTCTAGAAGAATTGGTAACGCTCCTGTTGAGCGTAATGATGTATATGATGAATTAGTGGATGAGATTGATGAGGTCGAAGAAGTAGTTGATAATCCCAAAAGCGTTAAAATGCTCAACGCTATTAAAATTTCTGGAAGAAATAAAAACGGTTTAGGGATTGGAGTATTTAACGCTATTACAGAAAAGACCAGTGCTAGAATTAAGAATACAAAATATATACTCGATGAAAACGATGAGAAAATTGATTCAATCGTAAGCTATAGAGAGCGTACAACTGAGCCTTTTACCAATTACAATATCATAGTTTTAGATCAACAATTCAATCAAAATTCGTCGGTTAGTTTTGTTAACACTAATGTGCTAAGAGAGGGGCATTTTAGAGATGCCAATGCGTCGGCTCTTCTTTTCAGTTTAACAGACAAGACCAATACTTATAGAGTTAGCGGGCAAGGTAAAATGAGTACTCTTAATCTAGTAGGTGAAAATTCTACTGGTTTTGATGGCGGTTTTTCAATAGGGAAAGTTGGTGGTACTTATCAATACAGTTTAAGAGGGAGTATTAGAGATGCAAAGTATGATGTTAATGATCTTGGATATTGGGCACGAAACAATTTTAAAAACCTCGAAGGTAATTTCAGATATGAAGTTTTTGAACCAAAAGGTTTTTTAAATAGCTTTAGTATAAGAGCAGAGAGCCAATTTAACTGGCGACATAGTAACAATGACTATACTGGTAATAAAACTAGCGTAAATTTTAATGCAAGAACAAAAAATCTCATGTGGATGGGTGGGGAAATAGAAGCTGCATTTGGAGAGCAACGAAACTATTATGAGCCTAGAGATCAAGAAAA
>CAYRVY010000158.1:2957-5374 GCA_964427695.1 uncultured Flavobacteriaceae bacterium | reverse complement strand
GAACCATACCAAATTAATATGGGACCTCAACATCCAGCAACACATGGTGTTTTAAATCTTTTATTAACTATTGATGGTGAAATTATAAAAAAGGTTGAACCGGATTTAGGCTATATACATCGCTCTATAGAAAAAATGTGTGAACGCGATAGCTATCAGCAAATAGTTCATTTAACAGACAGGATGGATTATTTGTCTTCAAATATAAATAATGAAGCTGTTTGTTTGGTCGTTGAAAACGCTTTAGAATTAGAAGTGCCAGAACGTGTAAAAGTAATTAGAACAATTATTGGTGAACTCACAAGAATTTCATCACACTGTTTGTGGTGGGGCGTTATGGGAATGGATGTTGGCGCACTGTCAACTTTTTTTTATGGCTTTAGGGATCGCGAAATGATTAACGATATTTTTGAAGAAACCTGTGGCGCAAGACTCACAATGAATTATAGTGTTCCTGGAGGTTTAATGCTTGACATACACCCAAATTTTGTAAAACGTGTTAAAGAGTTTGTTGCCCATTTTAAAACTAAAATCCCTGAATATGATAGGCTTCTAACTAATAATGTAATCTTTCAGAAAAGAACAAAAGGTGTTGGCATTTTAACCAAAGAAGATGCAATATCATTTGGAGCAACTGGTCCAGTAGCTCGTGCTTCTGGATTTTCATGTGATGTGAGAAAACACCATCCATATAGCGCTTTAAATAAAGTAACATTTAACGAAGTATTAAGAACTGAAGGAGATACATTCGCCAGATATCAAGTGCGAATTCAAGAACTATGGGAATCATTATCAATAATAGAACAGTTAATAGATAATATTCCCGAAGGAGAGCATAGAGTAACAACTAGGGCTGTAATAAAATTACCAAAAGGTGAATTTTACCAAAAAGTTGAAACCGCAAGAGGCGAATTTGGAGTTTATATTATTAGTACAGGAACCAAAAGTCCTTATCGACTTAAGTTTCGCTCACCAGGATTTTCAAATTTATCATTACTTAATCATATTGCAGTTGGTGGTAAAATTGGCGATTTAGTAGCAACAATGGCAACTTTGGATCTTGTAATACCAGATATAGACCGTTGACGAAAATACCAAATAAAACAAAAAACAAATTCCAAAATAGAATAGGATAAACAGGATTACCAATGTATGACAAAAAATAAAGAAGCCTTAAAATTAAGACGTGCTATATCAGCAATACTCAATAGACAAAAATAAGTTGGGATTTTGAATTTATTTTATTAAAATTATGATTGAAACTATTCATAACTGGTTATATTCAACACTAACAGAAGATACTGCAAGTATTGTAGAAATGGTACTAATTGCATTGGTATATTTAGGTATTTTTTCTATTGTAGGCTTGTTTTTAGTGTTGATGGAGAGACGAGTAGCTGCTTGGTTTCAATTACGTGTTGGACCTAATAGAGTTGGTTTTCAAGGAATTTTACAAACTATGGCAGATGCATTAAAATTACTTTCAAAAGAGTTGACAGGAACAGCAAAAGCAGATAAGTTTTTGTATAATTTAGCTCCTTACTTTGTCATTGTTTCTTCATTAATGGCTTTGGCAGTTATCCCTTTCACAAAAGAGTTTCATGCTTTCGATATCAATATTGGTATTTTCTTTTTATTAGCAATTTCATCCGTTGGGGTTATAGGTATTTTATTAGGAGGTTGGGCAAGTAACAACAAGTTTGCATTAATTGGTGCAATGCGTAGCGGTGTTCAAACAATTAGCTATGAGCTATCAGTAGGTTTGTCGCTCCTAACTATGATTTTATTAAGTGGATCTTTACAACTTTCTGAAATTGTTGAAGTACAAAAAAACGGTTGGCTCATTGTACAAGGTCATATTCCTGCAATTATTGCATTTATGATTTTTATGATTTCCGGTACAGCCGAAACCAATAGAGCGCCATTTGATATGGTAGAAGCCGAATCGGAATTAGGTGCTGGCTTTCATACCGAGTATTCAGGAATGAAATTTGCCTATTTCTTTTTGGCTGAATTTATTAATATGTTTCTTATTGCGGCTATTGCTGCTACTGTATTTTTTGGTGCGTGGTTGTCTCCTTTTGGTATAACCGAATCCTTACCTTGGTTAGGTGTGTTTTGGTTTTTAGGTAAAACATTTGTCCTTGTTTTTTTAATGATGTGGTTTAGGTGGACCTTCCCTCGATTAAGGGTAGATCAACTGCTTATCTTGGAGTGGAAGTATCTGCTCCCTATAAATTTAGTAAATATTATAATAATGGCATTATTAGTTTGGCTTAACTTAACAATAACATTTTAAAATAAGCACCAATAAATAAATACCAAATGACAAAAAATAAGATTAAAAAACATTAAACGTTAAGAGAAAAAATGTTAGTTATAGATAAAAAATTAATGCATCATTTTTTTGGAATTTG
>CAYRVY010000158.1:1655-2857 GCA_964427695.1 uncultured Flavobacteriaceae bacterium | reverse complement strand
TTTTGGAATTTGAATAAGATATGAGTTATTTTTCAGATATATATAAAGGTATTAAAACACTTATTACCGGAATGAGTGTTACAGGAAAGTACTTTTTAACATCCAGAAAAGGAGCAATTACTCAACAATATCCTGATAACAGAGAGACTTTAAAAATGTTTGATCGTTTTCGTGGCGAAGTTATAATGCCACATAACGAAAATAATGAACATCGATGTACTGGTTGTCAAAAATGTGAAATTGCTTGCCCAAATGGTACAATCGAGATTATTTGGGACAGAGGCATCGATGAAGAAACTGGCAAAAAGAAGAAGAAAATAGACGAGTTCGTTTACCATTTAAGTATGTGTACTATGTGTGCTTTATGTATTGACGTTTGCCCAACAGATGCTATTATATGGGGACAGAATTTCGAAAATTCTGTCTATGATAGAACAGCATTAACGAGAGTTTTAAATAAGCCAAATTCTAAATTAGCATCAGGAGTAGAAGATTAAGTAACTGTTTAAAATTGTATGGTTGTAATTTATAGCAGTTATTTTTGATGCAGTATAAAGTAAAATTGATGATAATAGCAGAGATACTTGAAGAAATTTTAACGAAATAATGCGCAAAAAGAACCATATAAAAACAAATGATACAATTTTAAACAGTTACTAAGCCTATGGAAAGATATATATTTTACATTGTAGCATTGATGATGATTGTATCTGCAATTGCTTCAGTTAATAGTCGAAAAATGCTTCGATCTGTTATTTATTTATTATTTGTATTAGCTGGCATTGCAGGTATTTTCTTTTTAATTGATTATAATTTTCTCGCTGCTGTTCAGCTTACTGTTTATGCTGGTGGAATTATAGTGCTAATGATTTTTTCAGTCCTGCTTGTTCATCATATTGAAATGAAATTAAAAATGGCTAAACTATCTAAACGGATAGTAACAGCTTTAGCTTGTTTAACTGGGATAGGTGTTTTTCTAATAACAATTTATTCTTACGAATTTCAAGAAGCTAATATTACAAAAACCACAACTATTGAAGACATTGGTTTTGGCTTTTTAAGCTATGAAGCAGGTGGATTTATTTTACCTTTTGAGGTCATTAGTGTGCTTTTATTAGCGGTTATAATTGGAGCTATTATTATTGCCAAAGGAAAGAAGTTGGAGGTAGAAGACGAAAGACAGAAGACAGAAGACGGAAGAC
>CAYRVY010000158.1:0-1555 GCA_964427695.1 uncultured Flavobacteriaceae bacterium | reverse complement strand
TTTAAATTTGAGAAATTAATAATATGGCAAAAAGCAATGAATCTTGGAGATGATATTGAGATTTTGTCTGATAGTTTTCCGAAAAAGGAAATGTTTAATCTTTCTTCTCAAATTAGAAGAGCAGCAGATTCTATAGCATTAAATATTTCTGAAGGGTCAATTGGGCAATCTAACCCTGAACAAAGAAAGTTCTTAAGGTATTCAATTCGTTCTTTGGCAGAAGTTGTTACTTGTTTGCATAAGTCTAAAAGAAGAAAATATATTTCAGAACATGAATTCGAAAAATATTATAATGAATCGTTTGCCTTAATGAATATGGTGATTGCATTTAGAAATAAAATCAAATGAATATATTAGTTGTTACATCAGTCATTGGTCTACAGGCTTCAAACATCAAAGAAAAACTATGATAGAAGGAATTAGCATATACGAAATACTAACCCTAACCACTATCTTATTTTTTATTGGTGTTTATGGCTTTATTACAAGAAAGAACTTGATTTCTATTTTAATTTCTGTTGAATTGATTTTAAATGCATCTGTTATAAATTTTGTTGTAATTAACAAATATTTATATCCAGACGTATTACAAGGTGTTTTCTTTTCGATTTTTATTATAGCAGTAGCTGCTGCCGAAACAGCATTGGCTGTTTCAATAATAATTAATCTTTACAGGCAAATTACCTCTGTAGAAGTCAAAGACACTGAAACAATGAAGTATTGATGAATTATAAACTTGAAAAAAATAAATTCGATTATTAAAATAATTTATTTGGTCTGAAGACCGAAGCCAGATGATAGATAAAATTCTTCCGTCTCCTGTCTTCAAACTTGTAGCCTTTAACCAAAATTTCAGATTGTGTTGAAAATATATTATAATAAAATATAAAGTAGAAATGGATTTCCGTTACATCATATTAATCCCATTAATTCCTCTTGCGGTATTCTTGCTATTGGGAATTTTTAATAAGAAAATTAAACCTGCGGTTTCTGGACACATTGGTGTGTTTGGTTTATTGGCTTCAACCATATTATCACTCTATACTGCATATCAGTACTTTTTTGTAATAGGCAAAGTAGATGGAGTTTATCAAACTATTGTAGATAAAACTGTTTGGATGCGCTTTACTGAAACACTTCATATTGATATGGGAATTTTAATCGATCCTATTTCTGTAATGATGCTTGTAGTTGTTTCTATAGTCTCTCTCATGGTAAATATTTATAGTAGAGGTTACATGAAAGACGATGATGGTTACACCAAGTTTTTTGCGTTCTTAGGATTGTTCTCTTTTTCCATGTATGGTTTAGTATTGGCAACAAACCTCTTTCAAATATATATTTTCTGGGAATTGGTTGGAGTTTCATCCTATTTATTAATAGGTTATTATTATAGAAAACCATCAGCAGTAGCCGCTGCAAAAAAAGCATTTATTGTAACACGTTTTGCCGATTTAGGTTTCCTAATAGGAATATTAATTATAGGATATTACACAGGAACTTTCGATTTTGAGACCTTAAATAATCCAGAAGGACCTGCAATATTAAATTGGGC
>CAYRVY010000157.1:0-5409 GCA_964427695.1 uncultured Flavobacteriaceae bacterium | reverse complement strand
TTTATTGCAAAAATACAAAAAATATACGTCATATTATATTTAACTTAACACTAGATGCTAGCTTTAAGAAAACAAATAATGCTTTATCCATATAGAGCTGTTTAATTTTTCTTTTTTACATATGTTTTATTTCCTTTGGAGTTTATATAATATTTTCCTCCTCTAGGACCTGTTTGAATTACTCGATTTGAAGAACTTCTCGGAGTAGAATAATAAGTGGTAGTGGATTTTTTCTTAGAATTTACATATACCTTGTTACCATTGCTGTTAACATAGTATTCTCCTCCACGACTACCTTTATATATAGTTCGACCATTTGAATCTGTCCTTAAATAAGTTGAAGACGAGGTCGTATTATTGTTATAAAATTGTCTATTATAATTTGATGAATTAGTTAAAGTTTTTTGAGTTGAAGATGTAGAATTACTACGATTACTTCTTTCAAGAGCTGTTTTTCTTTTATGTTGTTCAATTGTTAGAAGTTGCATATTACTTGAATCGTCTGTACCACCTTCTGAAAGAGGTATAATGTGGTCAATTTCATATCCTTTAGGGATTTCGCTATATCCCAAAGAGTACAAAAACTTTCTTTTATTGGTTTCGCTACGTTTAACCAAAGGTTTCCCAGTAGTTGAATAATATTCTCCGTAATAATATTCAGTATTTCCGATTTTATAGGTTTCTTGAGAAAATGAGGATAAACTCAAAAGAAACGAAATTATCAGAAGTAAAATATATTTTCTCATAATTATCAGCTTTTATTCAAATTACACACAACGACCTGCTAATTGCAGTTTTGTTTTTGATAAGGTAAAGGTAATGAATTATTAATTAGGTTGAGTAACTCAAAATTACCAGAGTGACAAATCCAGGACAGTAAATGTGCTACCATCTGCAACCAATAAAGGATTTACAGTTACGTAAATCCTTTATTTATTTAATGGATTCCTGCCTTGTGCCTCTGCTTTCAGCCTTCGTAGCTTTGCTACTTCGGCGAAGAAGACAAAGCTCTAGCGACACGCAGGCGCAGGAATGACAGTTAATCTTGAAGCTCTACAACTAAAGCATCGTCGGTTTTTGTAACCTTTGCTAACTTGTTTTTGGTCAATTCTTTAATAGCTTTATCCCATTTTTTATTACTTAAACCCGATTGTGTTTTTAGGTCTGAAAGTGGAATTGATTGTTGCTTTTGAAGAATAGCAAAAACTATTTTTTCGTCATCATTTAAATTTAATGCCTGTGCGGCTCGCACCTCGGGTTTCATTTGAGGAAAGAACAACACTTCTTGTATGGAGCTGTTGTTGGTCATAAACATTGTGAGTCTGTCAATACCAATACCAATACCAGAAGTTGGAGGCATACCATATTCTAACGCACGTAAAAAATCATGGTCAATAAACATGGCTTCGTCATCGCCTTTTTCTGATAGTTTTAACTGGTCTTCAAACCGTTCGCGTTGCTCGATTGGGTCGTTCAATTCGGAATAGGCGTTTGCAAGTTCTTTCCCGTTTACTAAAAGTTCAAAACGCTCGGTCAATCCTTCTTTTGAGCGATGCTTTTTAGTAAGTGGGCTCATTTCGGTTGGATAATCGATAATAAAGGTTGGCTGGATGTAATGCGATTCGCATGTTTCACCAAAAATTTCATCTATCATTTTACCAATTCCCATGGTTTCGTCGGCTTCAATATGAAGTGATTTGCATGCTGCACGTACTTCATCTTCCGATTTTTGATATAAATTTAATCCAGTATGTTCTTGTATAGCATCTAAAATCCCGATGCGTTTATAAGGTGCTTTATAGCTAATTATATTTCCATCGAATTCAACTTCAGTAGTGTTATGTAGTTTTAATGCAATTTTTTCCAGCAAAGCTTCAGTTGTATCCATCATCCAATTGTAATCTTTGTATGCAGCATACATTTCCATAACCGTAAATTCTGGATTATGAGTTCTGTCCATACCTTCGTTTCTAAAGTCTTTTGAAAACTCATAAACGCCATCAAATCCACCAACAATGAGTCGTTTTAAATACAGCTCATTTGCAATTCGTAAATACAAAGGAATGTTAAGCGCGTTATGATGTGTTATAAATGGACGTGCAGCTGCGCCACCAGGAATAGGTTGTAAAATTGGTGTTTCTACTTCCAGAAAATCCATATCATTATAAAACTCACGTATAGTATTTACAATTTGTGTGCGTTTAATAAATGTATCTTTCACTTTTGGATTTACCACCAAATCTACATAGCGTTGTCTATAACGCATTTCAGGATCGGTAAACGCATCATGTATTTTACCATCAGCATCAACTCTGGGTTGTGGCAAGGGTTTTAAAGTTTTACTTAAGAGTGTAAAGGTATTTACTCTTACACTTTTTTCGCCAACTTGTGTGGTAAATAATTCGCCTTCAATACCAATAAAATCACCAATATCTAATAGCTTTTTATAAACATCGTTGTAAAGGGTTTTGTCTTCGCCTTGACAGATTTCATCACGATTAAAATAAACCTGAATACGACCTTCGCTATCTTGTAATTCGGCAAACGATGCTTTGCCTTGAATACGACGTGACATTAATCGTCCAGCAATAACGACTTTTTTTCCTTCGGTAAAATCTTCTTTTATCTGTTTCGATAACTGATTTACAGGATATAAATTTGCTGGATAAGGATTAATGTCTAACTCACGTAATTTGGTTAGTTTTTCTCTTCGGACTTGTTCTTGTTCTGATAATTGCGACATTGTATAAGTTGGCTATAATGAATTTTAAACGCTCAAAGATAATTACTATTTATTACAATAGAAATAAATAGTAAATTTAACCTGTGTGTAACAAACAAAATGTTATCACGTCCAATAAGTATCATTAATCATTAAAAAAAAATCACTATGAGTATTTGGAGAGTTTTATTGGCTATATTTTTTCCACCATTGGCAGTTATTGGAAAAGGGTGTGGCTCTGTACTTATAGTTTTTTTATTATGGCTTTGTGGTTGGGTTCCAGGAGTTATAGCAGCACTTGTTATTTTAAATAACCCCAAAAATTAGTATTCAGTCTTCAGTTTTTTTAATTAATATTTAGTTTTTGTAATTTTGCGACTTATGAATAAGAAAGTTGAGTTACAAGACTTAGGTTATAAAGATTATAAACAAACCTGGGATTACCAAGAGGAATTGTTTAAAAGTGTTATTGATATCAAAATCAAAAACAAAAGAGAAAACACCAACTTATTAACGCCAAATTATTTTTTGTTTGTAGCACATCCTCATGTTTACACTTTAGGCAAAAGTGGAGATATGTCTAATTTACTTTTAAACGAAAAACAACTTACCGAAAAAGGAGCTAGATTTTATAAAACAAATAGAGGAGGAGATATAACGTATCATGGTCCAGGACAAATTGTGGGTTATCCAATTTTAGACCTCGACAATTTTTTTACAGACATACATAAATACCTTCGTTTACTGGAGGAGATGATTATTTTAACTCTAGCGGAATATGGTTTAAAAGCTGCACGAAGTAAAGGAGAAACAGGAGTTTGGTTAGATGTAGGCACGCCTTTTGCAAGAAAAATTTGTGCACTTGGAGTTCGGTCAAGTCGTTGGGTTACAATGCATGGATTTGCATTAAATGTAAATGCTAATTTGGGATATTTCGATAATATTATTCCTTGTGGTATTCGTGGCAAAGCTGTAACTTCTTTAAATGTGGAACTCGGAAAAAAGAAAGTTGATGAGGCCGAAGTGAAAGAAAAACTGTTAAAGCATTTTGAAACTCTTTTTGAAGCAGAATTAAAGAGTGTTTTAGTTTAGAAAGATGTAGCATTGCTATTTTTCGTAAATTTGGATTTAATTTCAAAAGTTATGGAAACAATAAAATTGCAGGTTAGTAAAAAAATATATACCAAACTATTATGGTTACTAAGCCAATTTAAATCTGAAGACTTAAAAATTATTGATGATGCCGAATCTTCGGTTATTCAATATTTAAATAATGAATTGAGGACACTAGATTCAGGTGAAGCAGAATTTTTATCTATAGAAGAATTAGATGCAGTTATGGAAGAGCGTATTGTAAAATATGGAGGTTAAAATATTAAAAAGCTTTTCATTAATACTTGCAGATCAAGTAGAATATATAGCAAAAGACAAACCTTATGCAGCTAGAAAGTTTAAAACAGATATTTTAAGAGTTATTAAAGCGTTAAACAGAATGCCTTATAAAAATAAACCATCCATTTATTTTAATGATGCATCTATAAGAGATTTGACGTTTAAAGGCTATACAATTATTTATAGAATAAAAACCACCGAAAGTATAATTGAAGTTTTTGGTTTTATAAAATATAAAGAAAAGTTATAAATACAATGCTTAACTGTTTTTATTACCCTTTATTTTGGCAATAAGATGGCTAATAAAAAGAACAAAAAATAAATAAGCGAAACGCCAAAGCATTGCTTTGCGTTTCTAGATAAAGGGACTTCTCGATTTGGTTGCCTTTAAAGTTTTTACATGTTATTTTTTAAATAATTGACATATACTGAATAGTGTTTATTCAAGTTATTAAGTTAACATATTCAAAATTTAATTAATGAGTTGGAGGTAAATACTTAAAATTAAAGATTAAATGAGTAATCATCAATAATTTAATTTTTTTTATAAACAATGATAGAGTTAGACTCTCCTTTTACAACAAACTCTAGATTTCTGTCTGAATCTATATTGTCAAGGTCAATTATAGAATTGCCATATACAGGAAAGTTGTTAAGTAATCTTGCTTGGCTATCAAACAAATACACTTTTTGAGTTTGCAAATCGGTTAACGAGATATAAATTTTATCGTTAAGGTAGAAAATTTTTGGAGCTGTATAATTGCCGAAATCCAATTCATAGGATTTCAACTTTATATTTAAATTGTTTTCTGAAAGAGTTACAAGAGTTTTGCTTGTTGCATACAAACTATGATTTTTATCTAATTTTAAAGATTGTTTGCTTACAACTCCTTTTGTGTTAACTTGTATCAATTCTCCTGCTAAAGATGTTGTCGTAAACTTATTTTTATATTTAAAAATTGAATTACCTGAAAAATCAATATCGTCTTTAACTTTAATTCTGGATTGCCCTTTTCGATTAAGGATCATCATTTTTTTGCCAGAAGCAAACACAATATAATCTTTGTTGCCTATTCTAAAATGCTTTGGTTGTGATGTAATAGTATTTCCAGTGTTAGTATATCTAAATCCACTTACGTTTTTTGAACTCTTATTGTACATTAATAAAAATTTGCCTTGTGTTATTAGAAAACGATAGTTTTTATTGTTATCATAATCAAAAATAGATAAAGGTTGTGTGATTTCAGAATTAAATTTTAACGGAAACGGAGAAACATCATTACCATTTCTGTCAA
>CAYRVY010000156.1:0-5411 GCA_964427695.1 uncultured Flavobacteriaceae bacterium | reverse complement strand
CTTCTGAAAGAGGTATTATATATAACGATTCAAGTTTAAGAATTGATTGGAATTTCCCAGAGAACGAAATTCTTTTATCGGAGAAAGATAAAAATTTACCAGCATTTGAGACGCTATTCAAATGAACACAAAAGTTTTAGTAACAGGAGCTGATAGTCAATTAGGGAAAACAATAAAAGAATTGTATTCTACAAACAAAGACGAAATTCAATTTATTTGTGCTACAAAAACAGAGCTTGATATTACTTTTAAAGACAAAACTAAAGAGTTTTTCAGCAAAAACAATTTTGATTATTGTATTAATTGTGCAGCATACACGAATGTTGAACAAGCAGAAACAGACACAAAATCTGCATATGAAGTAAATGCCGAAGGAGCTAAAAATTTAGCACAAATATGTAAAGACACTAATACAATCCTAATTCATATTTCAACAGATTATGTTTTTGATGGAAGTAAAAATGAACCTTATACAGAGCTCGATACACCCAATCCGATTAATGAATATGGGAAATCAAAATTTTTAGGAGAACAACACATTCAAAAAATTTCGCAAAAGCATTTTATTATTAGAACTTCTTGGCTGTACTCTAAATATGGAAATAATTTTGTTAAAAACATTGTAAGCAAACTTCAAGAAAATTCAGAATTAAAAGTTATTACATCTCAAAAAGGGATGCCTACAAGCTGTGTTAATCTTTCAAAATTTATTTATTTTCTTATTAAAAGCAATTGTGACTATTATGGCACTTATCATTTTAGTGCTATTGGCGAAACCACTTGGTATGAGTTAGCTGTCCATATTTCGAAGCATTTTCCACAATATAATTCTTCTAATATCATACCAGTTGAAGCGTATAATTTAAAGGCGACCCGTCCATTATATAGCATTTTAAACAACTCTAAAGCTCAACGTATATTCTCTAAAAAATGTGATTGGAGAAAGAGTGTAGATGAAGTTGTAAAAACACTAATCAAAAATCAATAAAGATTCCAAGAAGTCTCTTTATCAGACATATTGATAGCTATTACAAAAATGCTACATTTGTATCATAGCCCTTAAATGATTTAATATACCTTTTAGGCTATTTTAATAAAATACTTTAAAAAAGATAGCATGCAAAAAAAAATAGCTTTAATCACAGGAGTTACAGGACAAGACGGAGCTTATTTAAGCGAATTCTTATTAAAAAAAGGATATGAAGTACATGGGTTAAAACGAAGATCATCGTTGTTTAATACCGCAAGAGTAGATCATTTATATCAAGACCCACATGAGGAAGACCGTAATTTTTTTCTTCATTATGGAGATTTAACGGACAGTACTAATCTAATTAGAATTATACAGGAAGTTAGACCTGACGAGATATATAACCTAGCAGCAATGAGTCATGTGCAGGTGTCATTTGAAACTCCTGAATATACTGCAAATGCTGATGGAATTGGGACATTAAGAATACTTGAAGCGATAAGAATTCTTGGTTTAGAAAAGAAAACCAAAATATATCAGGCTTCAACATCAGAACTTTATGGTAAAGTCCAGGAAGTGCCTCAAACTGAAACGACACCTTTTTACCCAAGAAGCCCTTATGGAGTTGCAAAAATATATGCATATTGGATTACTGTAAACTATCGTGAAGCATATGGTATGTTTGCTTGTAACGGCATTTTATTTAATCACGAATCTCCAATTCGTGGAGAAACTTTTGTAACCCGCAAAATTACAAGAGCAACATCAAGAATTGCATTAGGAATGCAAGATAAAATGTTTTTAGGAAATCTTGATGCAAAAAGAGATTGGGGACATGCCAAAGACTATATTCGAATGATGTGGATGATTCTTCAGGCAGACGAACCCGAAGACTGGGTAATTGCCACAGGTAAAGCAACAACTGTAAGAGATTTTGTAAGAATGGCATTTGCACAAATTGGGATAGAGCTAGAATTTAAAGGGAAAGGAACAGCCGAAAAGGGATTTATTAAAAAATGCAACAACAAAAAATACCAACTTAAAACTGGTAAAGTGGTTGTTGCTATAGATGAAAAATACTATAGACCAACCGAAGTGGATTTACTTATTGGAGATGCAACTAAAGCCAGAGAAAAATTAGGCTGGATTCCAGAATATGATTTGGAAGGATTAATAAAAGAAATGATGTTAAGTGATATAAAACTCATGAAAAAGCAGCAATACCTGAAAGATGGAGGTTACAGAATTAAAAACTACTTTGAATAAGGGCAATGAATAAAACTTCTAAAATATATATTGCTGGACACAGAGGTCTCGTTGGTAGTGCTATATTAGAAAATCTTTATACTAAAGGGTATTCTAATATTGTGACGCGAACCCATAAAGAATTAGATCTTACCAATCAGAGAGATGTTGCAAATTTCTTTAAAATAGAACAGCCTGAATATGTGTTTCTAGCAGCAGCAAAAGTTGGAGGAATTGCAGCTAATAATAAATACAGAGCAGATTTTATTTATGAAAACATGATGATTCAAAGCAACGTAATTCATCACAGCTATCTCAACAATGTAAAGAAACTATTGTTTTTAGGCAGCACATGTATTTACCCTAAAAGTGCTCCTCAACCCATGAAAGAAGAATATTTACTCACTAATATTCTCGAATATACTAATGAACCTTATGCTATCGCTAAAATTGCTGGAATAAAAATGTGTGAGAGTTATAATTTACAATATGGGACTAATTTTATTTCGGTAATGCCAACCAATTTATATGGACCAAACGACAACTTTGATCTTGAAAAATCACATGTGCTTCCAGCTCTTATAAGAAAAATTCACCTTGCAAAAATGTTAAGCGAATCTAATTATGAGGCGGTTTTACAAGACACAGGGCTAAACACAATTGAAGAAGCAAAAGAATATTTAGCGTCTTTTGGAGTTTCAGAAAAAAGTGTTGAAATTTTGGGAACAGGAAAACCAAAACGAGAGTTTTTATGGTCCGAAGACATGGCTGATGCTTGTGTATTTATTATGGAAAACAGAGATTTTTCAGACACGTTTTCAATTGATGAAAAAGAAATACGAAATACACATATTAATATAGGCACAGGAAAAGAGATTTCGATAAAAGAATTAGCCGAAACAATAAAAAAACGTATTGAATTTAAAGGGGAATTAATTTTTAATACTGAAAAACCTGATGGAGCAATGAGAAAACTTACAGATGTAACCAAGCTAAATAATTTAGGATGGAAACATAAAGTTGGTTTAGAGGAAGGTTTAAAAACAATTTATAATTGGTATGTTAATAATCAATAAAAACCTCCAAATAGCGATTAAGGCAAGTTTAGAAGCAGGACGAGCTATTATGCAAGTTTACGATACTGATTTTAATGTTGAATATAAAGACGACAAATCACCATTAACTGAAGCAGATAAAAAAGCTAACAAGATTATCAACTCTTATTTAATCCCTACACAAATTCCTATTATAAGTGAAGAAAACAAACAAATTGATTATGGTATTAGAAAGAATTGGAAAACCTGTTGGATTGTTGACCCTGTTGACGGTACAAAAGAATTTATTAAGCGTAATGGTGAGTTTACAGTAAATATTGCTTTAGTTACAAATGGCAAACCAGATTTAGGAGTAATCTATGTTCCTGCAGCAAAAGTAATATATTTTGCAGATGTTATAAAAAGGGCTGCATATAAAACAACATTAAATTCTCATGACGTTTCGGTAGATACGGTTATACAAATGGCATCAATCTTACAACCAAAAAAACCTAATTCTAATTCTGTTCAGGTTGTTGGGAGTCGCTCTCACATGAGTATAGAGACTTTAAACTATGTAGAAAAACTAAAAAAATCAGGAAAAAAAGTGGAGATTGTTTCAAAAGGGAGTTCATTAAAATTTTGTCTTGTAGCCGAAGGGAATGCTGATGTTTATCCGCGTTTTGCACCAACTATGGAATGGGACACAGCAGCAGGACAAGCCATTTGTAACGCAGTAGAGATTGAAGTAATTTCAAATAAAAGCAATAAACCTCTTCAATATAACAAAGAAGATCTTTTAAACCCATGGTTTTTGGTAACACAGTAATGAAGAAAAATAGTATTCCACATATTTATCAAGTTTCAGCAACTAACAGAAGAAATGCTAATAAGCACAATTCGTTTTTGATTTGGTTTACAGGACTTTCAGGCTCAGGAAAATCTACAATCGCTAATCTTGTGGAATATGAATTACACAAACAAAATATAAAAACATATGCACTTGATGGAGATAATATTAGAAAAGAGCTTAACAGCGATCTCACATTTTCTCCAGAAGATAGAACAGAAAATATTAGAAGAATAGCAGAAATAGCAAATTTAATGATTGATGCAGGTTTGGTAGTACTTGCAGCATTCGTTTCACCGTATAAAAAAGATCGAGATCATATAAAAAATATAGTCAAAGGCACTAACTTTATTGAAATTTATATCAATACAAGTGTTGAAGAATGCGAGCGTCGAGACGTTAAAGGGCTTTACAAAAAAGCAAGAGCAGGAGAGATAAAAAACATGACAGGAATTTCAGCACCTTACGAAGTTCCAGAAAATCCAGATATTGAAATAAAAACTAAAGAAAAATCCGTCGAGGACTCTGTAAAGAAAATCATTGAATATATAACTCCTAAATTGAAGATCAATTATGAGTAAGTATTTCTTAAATTATTTAGACGAATTAGAAAGTGAAGCAATCTATATTTTACGTGAGGTTACGGCTCAATTTCAAAACCCTGTACTATTGTTTTCAGGAGGAAAAGATTCTATTGTACTTGCACATTTAGCCAAAAAAGCATTTTATCCTTCAAAAATACCATTTGCTTTAATGCATGTAAACACAGGGCATAATTTCCCGGAAATTATCAAGTTTAGAAACGATTTAGTAAAAAAATTAGGCGTAAACTTGATTGTCGCTTCGGTACAAGAATCAATTGATGATGGACGAGTTATTGAGGAAAAAGGAAAAAACGCCACTAGAAATACACTTCAAATCACAACACTTTTAGACGCAATTAAAAGTAATAAAATGGATTGTGCCATTGGTGGAGGAAGACGTGACGAAGAAAAATCAAGAGCAAAAGAACGCTTCTTTTCTCATAGAGACGAATTTGGCCAATGGAATCCAAAAAATCAACGCCCTGAACTCTGGAATATCTTTAATGGTAAACATTTTGAAGGAGAACACTTTAGAGTTTTTCCAATTAGTAACTGGACCGAAATGGATATATGGAGCTATATAAAAAGAGAGAATATTGTAATGCCATCACTTTACTTTGCACATAATCGTGAGGTTGTTTGGAGGAATAATTCGTGGATTCCATACTCCGAGTTTTTAATTCTTGAAGATCATGAAGAGATAGTTACAAAAAAAGTTCGTTTTAGAA